>NZ_JADYWS010000017.1:0-111991 GCF_015864715.1 Pseudoalteromonas sp. NZS71
CACGGTAAGAAATATCACAAGCGCAGTCATGGTAAAACAAACCGAGGGCAAATAAAAAATCGCGTTAGCATTGAAGAGCGCCCACAAATAGTTGATGAGAAAGGCCGTATCGGAGATTGGGAAATAGATACCGTCATAGGCAAAGGTCATCGAGGCGCCCTTGTTACCATTGTAGAGCGGGTTACCCAATTCACTGTATCAACTCAGGTGGCAGGAAAAACAGCGGAAGCCGTCACTGCGGCGACGATAGAACTATTAAGGCCATATAGGTCAGCGCTTCATAGCATCACGGCTGACAATGGAAAAGAGTTCGCTTATCACGATCAAATCACAGAGGCTTTAAGTGTTCCTGTTTATTTTGCTCACCCTTATCACTCATGGGAGCGCGGATTGAATGAAAACACGAATGGATTACTACGCCAGTATTGGCCGAAGAGCACAGATTTTAAGGCGGTAACACCAGCGCAAGTTATACCCGTACTTGAGCAACTTAATAATCGTCCGAGGAAGACACTTGGATTTGAAACGCCTGCAAAATTGATGCAGGATCACTTGGCGGCTAAAGCCGCCTAAACGTTATGCACTTCAGATTTGAATCCGCGCAATAAAAGGAGTGCCCATTATTTGGTTAAAATTTTCGACAAAATATTTGGGTTTTTCATTAGGGAATTTACTTGAAATCTCATTTTTTCTATTAATATCAAGTTCAAATTTTGTATTTTCTTTGTGTGTTCGCATTGACACTTCATGCCTTAGAGAGAGATGTTTTTGTTTTAATTTATAATTCCTATCTAATAAGGTTTGGTATTTATCTTCTATTTTTTCAGCTTGCTCTTTATATTGTTGAAGTGTTTTGGTGAGTGTTAGGTGTTCTTCAGCTGAGCTGGAAAATTTCTCCGACATCTCCTCGAACTGTTGGTTGCTATGTAATAAGTCGTCTTTAATTTTCTGGTTTTGCTCTGTTAGCTTGTTGATTTCATCAAGTTGCTGTTTTTCTGTAATTTTCAGTTTATCAATTTGACTTTGCTTTTTAGATGAGTCTTCTCGGTACTCTAGAGTTTCCTTTATAGCACTTGTGGCTTTCTGGCTCTCATCCTGAAATTGTTTATCTAATTTTTCGTATTTCTCAATGGGAATAAATTTAGCAGGCTCCCGATTTGCTTTGAAAGAGTCATACTTTTTTTGCCAATACTCTTTGAAAAAATTAGGTATATGTACTGCAAGAGGATAGAAAATAGTAGCTAAAATTGTTAACACGATAGGGGAGCAAATGTAGAAGCCAAAGCCTAGTTCTTCATATGTGTTTAGTTTTATGCTGAATTTTAAAGGTTCAGCTAAAAACCACCAAATACTCTTCCAATTTAATAAGCAGAATGCCCAGACAAAAGTAAAAATGAGAGGCCTATCTTTAAAAAGATCAAAAAAACTACCTTGTTCTTGATTATGCATATTATTTTATCTATTTAAGTTTTTAATAATTTAACGTAATAATCTGGTTATGTAAAAGTTTAACGAATTAGGAACTGTGAATTATATTTATTGCTTATCAGCTTATTATTAATAGCAAAAAAGCTCTAAACCCAAAGGGCTTAGAGCTTTCTATATACAATTAAAGTTCAGCTAAAACACTTCACTTCAACGTATCGTTGGGTTTCGTTTCACTCAACCCAATTTACTATTACTCATCAATTGAGCGTAGTAGGGCGTTTATGCCTACTTTTTCACGTGTTTGTTTATCTACTTTTTTCACGATGATTGCAGCGTATAGGCTGTGGGTGCCATCTTTTGACGGTAGTGCGCCTGGTACAACTACTGCGCCTGCTGGTACGCGGCCGTAGTGAATTTCGCCAGTTTCGCGGTCATAAATACGGGTGCTTTGGCTTATGTAAACACCCATTGAAATTACTGCGCCTTCTTCAACAATTACGCCTTCCACAATTTCAGAACGTGCGCCAATAAAACAGTTGTCTTCAATGATGGTTGGGTTAGCTTGTAGAGGCTCTAAAACGCCGCCTATGCCAACGCCACCTGATAAATGTACGTTCTTACCAATTTGTGCACACGAGCCTACAGTTGCCCATGTATCAACCATGGTGCCGTCGTCAACGTATGCGCCAATGTTTACGTACGATGGCATAAGTACGACGTTTTTACCTACAAAGCTGCCTTTACGTGCTACTGCGTTTGGCACTACGCGCATACCGCCTTGCTGGAACTGCTCTGGTGTGTAGTCGCTAAATTTAAGCGGTACTTTGTCGTAAAACTGGTTTACGCCGTCGTTCATTGGTTGGTTGTCGCGAATACGAAACGACAGTAATACTGCTTTTTTAAGCCACTGGTGTACAACCCATTCACCTGATATTTTTTCAGCAACGCGTGCTGCGCCGCTATCAAGTAAATCAAGTGCGTCAATAATGGCTTGTTTTACGTCGCTTGATACTGTGCTTGGGCTAATGCTATCGCGGTTGTCCCATGCGTTTTCGATCATCGTTTTTAAATCTGACATGTGTGTCCTCTATTCTGTTTCGGCGTTGAATTTTTTACGTAATGCCTGATGAATTTTTGCTTGCTCTTCATCAGTCAGCGCTTGGTATTCGTTATTAGATACGACAAAGAAATCCTCGGCACGTTCACCTACCGTTGTAATGCGGGCAGCGTGAATGTGTAGTAAATGCGCTTGGAAAACTTCGGCTATTTTGGTTAGTAAACCTTGTATATCGACGGCTTGAATTTCTATTAAGCTACGGTCTTTGCGTGCATGTGGGCGCAACACAATTTTAGGTTTAATATTAAAATCTTTAAAGCGTTGCGAGCGGCTCTTTTTAAAGCGAATCTTTTTACGCGGATCGCTCAGTGCTTGCTCAAGCCCACGTTTAATTGATTGCGCTCGACCACTTGCAATAGGGTCGCCACTTACTTCAAGTATTACAAAGCTAAACAAGACGTAACCGTCTTTTGTGGTCAGTACTTGCGCATGTTGTATTTGCGCTTTTTTAGAGCCAATCACACTTACTAATCGGGCAAACAGTGGGCCAGAGTAGGGGCTGTATACAAATACTTGTGTGCCACCATGCATAGCTTTGTTAGATACAACAACACTTGGCTGGCTTAAGTCTGTGCTACTTAATAAATGCTCACTTTGCCATGATATTTGCTGTTCACTAAAGGCGGTAAAGTAGTTGGCTTTAAAGCGGCTCCAAATTAAATCAATTTTTTCCTCTTGATAACCCAGATTTATTAAGCGTTGTTTAGCTTGGTGCTTTTTGTCGCGAATTTGGTCGCGTTGATCCATTGGGTTTTCGAGCCCTAGACGCAAAGCGCGCTGCGTGTGTAAGTAGAGCTCTCGCAGTAGGGTGTTTTTCCAATCGTTCCATAAGTTGTCGTTGGTTGCACGTATGTCGGCAACGGTTAAACAATATAAGTAGTCGAGTTGGCGCTCTGTTTTAACGCGTGTAGCGAAGTCTTTTATTACAGCAGGATCGTTAATGTCTTTACGCTGTGCGGTAACCGACATAAGTAAATGATTACTTACAAGCCATGCAACGAGCTTTGCATCCACCGATGAAAAACCATGTAATTTAGCAAATGCTATTGCGTCAACAGCGCCAAGTTCTGAGTGGTCGCCACCTCGGCCTTTAGCAATGTCGTGAAATATACCGGCTAAATAAAGTAGCTCTGGTTTGTCCATTCGAGTGACTATTTCACTGCAAATAGGAAACTCGCTAATGCCTGTTTTATCAAAATATTCGTAAATGTTTTTGATTAATTTGTGAGTGTGCTCATCTACGGTGTAGGCGTGAAACAAATCAAACTGCATTTGCCCAAATATATTACGCCACTGCGGTAAGTAGGCGGCAAGCATGCCGTGCTTGTGCATGAGCGTAAATGCGCGGCCCATGCCGTTAGGATGTTTAACTAAGCGTAAAAAGGCTTCGCGACAGGCTGCGTAATCTTGCAAATCGCCCAATAAACGACGGCGCACTTGGCGAATAGTACGAATAGTACTTGGGTAAATATGCGTTATTGCTGGGTTATCGGCTATGTGCTCAAACAATACAAAGAGTTGGTCGCGTCTAAAAAATACCGACGGATCTTTTACGCGTATTTGATGACCTACTTGCTCAAAGTTTCTGTCGAGTTCTATTGCTGCCACAGCACTACTTTCGGGCATTATGCTTTGTTCAAAGTATGAAAGTAGCATTTGGTTAAGCTCGCGCACGCGGCTCATTATTCTAAATAAGCGTTTCATCATACGCTCAACGGAGGCTTTGCCGTCGCTACCAAAACCTAAAATTTCGGCAGCTTGCGGTTGATGATCAAACAATAAGCGGTTTTCAGCTCGACCTGCAGCTAAATGCAGTGCAAAGCGAATGTTCCATAGGTTTTCTAGGCACTCAGAAAGCTCTTGAAACTCTTCGTGAGTTAAGTATCCGTGGCTTATTAACTCTTGCAGGGTTTCGGTTCTAAAATGCTTTTTTGCCACCCAAATAATAGTTTGTAAGTCGCGCAGACCACCGGGGTTTTCTTTAATGTTTGGCTCAAGATTATACGCTGTGCCGTGGCACTTTCTGTGGCGTAAGTTTTGTTCTTGAACTTTGGCAGTAAAAAATTCACCTGAGCGCCATACTGGCGTTTCAAGAATATGCATTTTGAGTTTTTCAAACTCAATGTGGTTACCAAAAATAAGGCGGCTTTCGAGCAAGCTGGTGGCAAAAGTAACGTCTTCACGTTTTTGCTCAATGGCTTGTTCTATTGTACGCACGCTGTGACCAATCTCTAAGTTGAGATCCCATAGCATGGTGACAAACTGGCCTATTTTTTCGCATATTTCTTCGCTTGGCGGTTTAGTTACAAGCAATAAAAAATCGATGTCGGAGTAGGGATGTAGCTCACCACGTCCGTATCCGCCTACCGCTATTAATGCTAAATCAGGTTCGCGCGCTAAGTCGTAAACATGAAAAAGCTTAATGAGTAGGCGGTCAATAAACTCAGCCCGGGCATTAATTAAATTCCCAACCGGTTGTTTAGAAAATTCGTTATGTAACCATTTATAAAAATAGCTAGAACAATCGCGATAATCACTAAGTTGCTCTGCATCGCTAAGCAACTTTTTTACTTTGTTGGGTAATGCCACGTGGGCTGGCTCCTTGTTGAACCTTTCACACGGATAAGAATTTTCTTATCAAGTGTTTCGGTTTTATTAGTGTTCTATGATCCGCTCGATAGTATCATCTGATCGTAGCGTTAAAATTTCAACACCATTTTCAGTCACTAATAAAGTATGTTCCCACTGTGCAGACAAACTACGGTCGCGTGTTACTACTGTCCAATCATCTTTAAGAAGCTTACATTGGCGTTTACCCGCATTAACCATAGGTTCAATAGTTAAACACATACCTGCTTTTAGGGCTTCGCCAGTACCGGCTTTACCGTAATGCATTATTTGTGGTTCTTCATGAAATCCTGCGCCGATACCGTGGCCGCAATATTCACGTACAATTGAGTAGTTAAAGCTCTCTGCATATTTTTGAATTGCTGAGCCAATATCACCCAAGCGCACACCTGGTTTTACCATTTTAATAGCAAGGTATAAGCTTTCTTGTGTTACTTCTGCAAGACGCTTAGCTTGAATGTTTGGTGTACCAACGTGGAACATTTTAGATGTGTCGCCATGGTAGCCATCTTTAATGACAGTTACGTCGATATTTACACTGTCGCCTTCTTTTAATGCTTTGTCATTTGGAATTCCGTGACAAATAACATGATTAACTGACGTACAAACTGATTTTGGAAAGCCATGATAATTTAACGGAGCAGGGATTGCTTGTTGCACATTAACAATATAATCATGACAAAGTGTATTTAGCTCATCGGTGGTAACACCTGGCACTACATGAGGGCCGATCATTTCAAGTACATCGGCCGCTAAGCGCCCAGCTACGCGCATTTTCTCTATTTCTTCAGGGGTCTTGATAATAGCGCTCATTGAGGCTCCAAAGTTGAGTTTTTAACATTTATCGTCGAACAAATTTTGCACGCGACGTTGAGTATTTAATTTTAATATGGTATAAAGCGCGCCGTCTTTTTACAAATAAATTCTTAAATGATTTTTTGTATTTAAGGCAAACACAATTTTATTTTAACACACACACGTATCGTCACATACACTTGGGTGCATTTGAAGTTTAATTACTTCGGTGTTGGTGCTATGGGATATGTGGAGGCCTAACCCTAAACAACTATAGAGGATCTATAAAATGGCAAACGTTTCAATGCGCGATATGCTTCAAGCTGGTGTTCACTTTGGTCACCAAGCACGTTACTGGAACCCTAAGATGAAGCCTTTCATCTTCGGCACACGTAACCGTGTACATATCATCAACCTTGAGCAAACTGTACCAATGTTCAACGACGCACTTAAGTTTTTATCAAGTGCTGCAGCAAACAAAGGTAAAGTTCTTTTCGTTGGTACTAAGCGCGCAGCAAGCGACGCAGTTAAATCAGCTGCTTTAGAAAGCGACCAGTTCTTCGTAAATCACCGTTGGTTAGGTGGTATGTTGACTAACTGGAAAACTGTACGTCAATCAATCAAGCGTCTTAAAGACCTTGAAGCACAAAGCCAAGACGGAACTTTCGAGAAATTAACTAAGAAAGAAACGTTAACGCTTAACCGCGAAATGGAAAAGCTTGAAAAGAGCCTTGGTGGTATCAAAAACATGGGCGGTCTTCCAGACGCGCTTTTCGTTATCGATGCTGACCACGAGCACATTGCTATCCGTGAAGCAAACAACCTAGGTATTCCAGTTGTTGCAATCGTAGATACTAACTCTAACCCAGACGGTGTTGATTACATCGTACCTGGTAACGATGATGCTATCCGTGCTGTAAGCCTTTACACTAGCGCTGTTGCAGCTGCTATTACTGAAGGTCGCGAGAATAACATCGTTGCTCAAGCTGAGAAAGACGATTTCGTTGAAGCTGAGTAATTAGCTGTCATCAAGTCTTCATCTTTTTAAGGTGAAGACTTGCTATTCTTGTCGAGCGGGTAACCCGCTTATCTAACCTGATTTCAGATTTGAGGATTTACTAATGGCTGTAACTACTGCCCTAGTTAAAGAATTACGCGAGCGCACAGGCGCTGGCATGATGGATTGTAAAAAAGCGTTAACTGAGACTGATGGCGACATCGAGTTAGCGATTGAAAACATGCGTAAAAGTGGCGCTGCTAAAGCTGCTAAAAAAGCAGGTAACATTGCTGCTGAAGGTACTATCATCATCAAGCAAAACGCGGGTGTTGCAGTACTAGTAGAAGTTAACTGTCAAACAGATTTCGTTGCAAAAGACGTAAGCTTCTTAGCATTTGCTAACAAAGTTGCTGACGCTGCAATTGCTGACACTATCTCTATCGAAGACTTACAAGCTAAGTTTGAAGAAGACCGTGTTGAGCTAGTAACTAAAATTGGCGAAAACATCAATGTACGTCGTTTACAGTACGTAACTGGTGAAAACCTAGTTGAGTACCGTCATGGCGATCGTATCGGTGTTGTTGTTGCGGGTGTTGCTGATGAAGAAACACTTAAGCACGTTGCAATGCACGTTGCTGCATCTAGCCCTGAATACTTAACACCTTCAGATGTACCAGCTGACGTTGTTGCTAAAGAAAAGCAAGTACAAATCGAAATCGCGATGAATGAAGGCAAGCCTGCTGAAATCGCTGAGAAGATGGTTGTTGGCCGCATGAAAAAATTCACTGGTGAGGTTTCTCTTACTGGTCAAGCTTTCATCATGGAGCCTAAGAAAACTGTTGGCGATATTCTTAAAGAGAAAAACGCAACAGTTACTAGCTTCGTACGTGTAGAAGTTGGTGAAGGTATCGAGAAGAAAGAAGAAGATTTTGCTGCTGAAGTTGCTGCTCAAATTGCTGCTGCTAAAGCTAAGTAAGATTACTATTTGTGAAGGATAATGAAATTAGATGCAATTAAAGTACTATTTGGTTTTGCTTCGCAGCTAGAAATTCTTTAAAATAACCGCGCTTTTATGTTTAACATAAGCGCGGTTATTTTTTATCCATAATTCAATAAAAGTTGGCCCCAATACTATGACTATCAATCGCAAACCTATTTTTAGACGTGTTCTTCTCAAATTAAGTGGTGAAGCTTTAATGGGAGACGAAGGCTTCGGCATCGACCCTAAAGTTTTAGACCGTATGGCACAAGAAATTAAAGAGCTAGTAGAGCTCGACGTAGAAGTGGGTTTAGTTATTGGTGGAGGTAACTTTTTACGCGGTGGATCACTTGCAGAAGCAGGTATGAATCGCGTAGTAGGCGATCACATGGGTATGCTTGCAACGGTTATGAACGGCCTTGCAATGCGTGATGCGCTACACCGTGCATTTGTAAATTGTCGTCTTATGTCGGCTATTCCGCTTAATGGTGTATGTGACGCTTATAACTGGGCTGAAGCAATTAGTTTATTGAAAACTGGTCGTGTAGTCATTTTTGCAGCGGGTACTGGTAACCCATTTTTTACTACCGATTCTGCAGCATGTTTACGCGGTATCGAAATTGAAGCGGATACGGTAATTAAAGCGACTAAGGTTGATGGCGTATACAGTGATGACCCTGTTAAAAATCCAGATGCGACGCTTTATACCCACTTAAGCTACAATGAAATCATTGAAAAAGAATTAAAAGTTATGGATTTAGCGGCATTTACTCTAGCCCGCGATCACAATATGCCATTGAGCGTATTTAACATGAATAAATCAGGCGCGCTAAAACGCGTAATTATGGGTGAAGAAGAAGGTACACTTATTTCTTCACAAGCCTCAGATGAAATAATCAAATAATTAGGATTAAACCGTGATTAACGATATTCAAAAAGACGCGCAAGCGCGCATGCAAAAAAGTGTAACTGCACTAGGTAGCCAATTATCTAAAATTCGTACTGGCCGTGCACATCCTGCAATCCTAGATGGCATTATGGTGTCGTACTACGGTGCACCAACGCCTTTAAACCAAGTTGCTAACGTAACAATTGAAGATTCTCGTACACTTGCTATTGGTGTATTTGATAAGTCTTTAGCGCAAGCGGTTGAAAAAGCAATTATGGCATCTGACTTAGGTTTAAACCCTATGTCGGCAGGTACTGTTATTCGCGTACCACTTCCTCCACTTACAGAAGAGCGTCGTAAAGACCTAATCAAAATTGTACGTGCTGAAGTTGAAGGCGGTCGTGTTGCTATTCGTAACATTCGTCGTGATGCAAATGGCGATGTAAAGGGTTTATTAAAAGATAAAGACATATCTGAAGATGAAGCGCGTCAATCAGATGATGCGATTCAAAAGCTTACTGATAAGTTTATTAAAGAAATGGATACTTTATTAGCTGCCAAAGAAACAGAATTGATGGAAATCTAAGCAACTAAAATTATTAGTTTTGAAACGCCGTCTAGGGTATACTAGGCGGCGTTTTTTTATGGAATACTCGATATTTATGGTTCTAGATGCTGACAAAATTTCACAGCAATGTTTACCCAAACATGTTGCTATCATCATGGATGGGAACGGACGTTGGGCGCAAGCTAGAAATAGACCTCGTGTGTATGGGCATAAAAAAGGCGTAGACGCAGTTCGTCAATCTGTTCAGTTTTGTACTAAATTAGGGATACAATCGTTAACCTTATTTGCTTTTAGTAGTGAAAACTGGCGCCGCCCTGAAGACGAAGTAAACACTTTAATGGAGCTTTTCTTATTTGTTTTAACAAAGGAAGTTAAAAAGCTTCATAAAAACAATGTAAAACTGACCATTATTGGAGACTTATCACGATTTTCTGAAGGATTACGTAGCAAGGTAGACGCTGCGCATAAGCTGACTGAAAATAACACCGGGTTGCGTTTAAATGTTGCAGCTAATTACGGTGGTCGTTGGGATGTTGCCAATGCGGCAAAACAACTTGCTTTGCAAGTTGCGCAGGGCACACTAAACGCAGAAGATATTACAGAAGAGCGCTTAGCACAGCATATGAGCATGGCAGATCAGGCAGAACCTGATTTACTTATTCGCACTGGTGGCGATGTTCGTATTAGTAATTTTTTACTATGGCAAGTTGCTTATGCAGAACTTTACTTTACCGAGACACTTTGGCCAGATTTTAATGAAGCAGCATTTGCTGAGGCCATTGCGTGTTACGTTGCCAGAGAGCGACGTTTTGGTTGTACGGGCGAACAAATAAAACAATTACTCGCTCAAACCTAAATAGAATAAGGGTCACATTTTGTTAAAACAACGAATTTTAACCTCTCTAGTGCTAGCTCCATTAGCATTGGCTTTGGTTTTTTATACACCGCTTACGTTATTTAGTTACTTTGCTGGTGCAATTGTATTATTAGGCGCATGGGAATGGTCTGCATTTATGGGCCTTTGCGACAAGCTTAAACGTGCTGCCTTTGTTGTGTTTATTGGCGCTTTACTTGCCTTGCTTAATTTACATTGGCCTATTGAATCATTATGGGAAAATGGCAAGCTAGTCGGTGATGCAAATTACGTATTTACGCTTTCGTTTGCTTGGTGGATTGTTGCTAGCTATTTAATTTGGCGCTACCCAGAAATGGCTAAAGCGTGGAATGAAGGCCTAGTTATGCGCGGCATTGCAGGGCTACTCACGCTTGTACCGCTATGGCTTGCTCTAAATACACTACGTAGCGCGCAATATGCTGAATCAACTCATTTTGGTTCGGTGCTAATTTTAGTGGTACTTGGTATTGTATGGAGCGCAGATGTGGGTGCTTACTTTACGGGTAAAAGTTTTGGTAAACATAAGTTAATGCCTAAAGTAAGCCCTAATAAAACAATTGAAGGGTTAGCAGGCGGTGTAGTCGCTTCTATTATTTTTGTATTAGCATTTTGTCACTTTACCGATGTTGATTTAGTTGTATGGCCTGTGTACGCGATAATGACAGCATTTATTGCGTTGTTTTCTGCGGTAGGTGATTTACTGGAAAGCATGTTTAAACGTGAAGCTGGTTTAAAAGATAGCGGTCGATGTTTACCAGGACACGGCGGTATTTTAGATAGAATTGACAGCTTAACGGCTGCTGCTCCAATGTTTGTTATGTGCTATGCGTGGACTCTTAGTTTATGAGCCAAAAGCAATTGCTGGTTATTTTAGGCGCAACGGGCTCAATTGGTTTAAGTACACTTGATGTTGTGTCGCGCAATAAAGAGTTATTTGATGTTTTTGTTTTGGCTGCAGGACAAAATGCAAAGAAAATGGCGGAGTTGTGTATTGAACATGAACCGCTTTATGCGATTATGGCTAACCAGCAGGCCGCAGAGCAATTATCTGCGTATTTAGCTAATACTCAGTGCCAAACTCTTGTTATGCACGGTGAGCAAGCAATGAGTGACTTATGTGCTCATCCTGATGTTGACATTGTAATGTCGGCAATTGTAGGTGCAGCTGGTTTACTACCTACATTAAGTGCTGTTGAAGCGGGTAAAAAAGTACTACTAGCTAATAAAGAATCTTTAGTTATGTCAGGTCAGTTGTTTATTGATAAAGTTAAACAACATAAAGCCACTTTGCTGCCAATAGATAGCGAACATAATGCAATTTTTCAATGCCTACCGTCTTCGTTACAAAATGCCAAAGGCGATCAAAAATTACAGCAACATGGCGTAAGTAAAATTTTGCTTACCGGCTCTGGTGGCCCATTTTTAACGCGTGATATAAATACGTTAAAAGATGTAACCGTAAGTGAAGCCGTTGCACACCCTAACTGGTCGATGGGTCAAAAAATATCAGTAGATTCCGCAACTATGATGAACAAAGGCTTAGAGTTTATTGAAGCTAAGTGGTTATTCAATTGTGATGCGAGTGATATTGATGTGGTTATTCATCCACAAAGTATCATTCATTCAATGGTGCAGTACCACGATGGTTCTATTTTAGCGCAAATGGGTAACCCCGATATGCGCACGCCAATTGCCCATGCACTTGCGTATCCTGAGCGAATTAATGCGGGTGTTAAACCGTTAAACTTCTCTGACATTTGTGATTTTTCGTTTACTAAACCTGATTTTTCTCGTTATCCAAATTTACAATTAGCAATTGATGCGTGTAGTGCAGGGCAGGGCGCGACAACAACGGTTAATGCAGCAAATGAAATAGCTGTGGGCGCATTCTTAAACGGTAAAATTGGTTTTACCGATATATACAAAATAAATGCACAGACGCTAGAAGCTGCAACTTACACCAATGTGCAAAGCCTAGATGAAATTTTAGAGTGTGATAAATTAGCGCGTATTAGCGCTTCAGAATTTATAACAAAAGTGGCGCATTAATATGTTTGATTTTTTTTGGAATCTTGGCTCATTTATTTTAGCGCTTGGTATTTTAGTGGCCATACATGAATATGGCCATTTTTGGGTTGCACGAAAAATGGGCGTTAAAGTGCTGCGTTTTTCAATTGGTTTTGGTAAGCCACTGTTAAAATGGCATGACAAATATAATACCGAATACGTGATTGCCGCTATTCCATTAGGTGGTTATGTAAAAATGCTTGATGAGCGAGTTGATGACGTACCAGCAAATCAACGCCACTTGTCGTTTAACTCTAAATCTGTACAAGCGCGTATTGCTATTGTTGCTGCGGGACCAATGGCTAACTTTTTGTTTGCCATTTTTGCTCTTGCGGTGATGTACATGGTAGGTGTGCAATCGGTTAAGCCAGTTGTTGGCAGCATAACCGAAGGCAGTCGCGCAGAGCAGGCGGGCATTATGCCTTCTCAACATATTATAAAAATTGGTGATGATGACATAACGACATGGCAAGATGCCACGTTTGCGCTTATGTCTAACTTAGGCGAAGAAAGCGTTGAAGTTATTGTTCGTGATAAAAACCTTCAACCACGCGTTAAAACGCTTAATTTAGAGGGTTGGAAGCTTGACCAGCGAGACGTACCACCATTAAGTTCGTTAGGTATTGTGCCATTTAGACCTCAAGCAACTTTAACAATTGCCGCCGTAACTAAAGACTCAGCCGCAGAACACGCTAATTTACAAGTTAACGACACAATTTTGGCTGTAAACGGTGAAACAATAAGCAATTGGCAGCAATTAGTTAATCTTATTACGCAATCAGCTAACAAATCTTTACAATTTAGTGTAAAAAGACAAGATACTATACAAGCCATTATAGTTACCCCTAAAGGGCGCATTGATAATAACGGTATTGAGCAAGGCTTTTTAGGTGTTGCTCCTGTTGTACAGCAATGGCCTGATGGCTATGTAGAGACAAGGCATTACGGCCCGCTCGATAGTATCGTGCGAGGCACAAAAGAAACGTGGCGCTTAATTACACTCAGTTTTGACATGATTGGTAATTTAATTACAGGCCAGGTTTCGGTTAAAAATTTAAGTGGTCCTGTGGGCATTGCAGTAGGCGCTGGAACTAGCGTAAGCTATGGGTTAGTGGCCTTTTTAAGCTTTTTAGCCTTAATAAGCGTTAACTTGGGTGTATTTAATTTATTACCCTTACCAGTGCTTGATGGCGGACACTTAATGTATTACATAATTGAACTTTTTCGTAAAAAGCCGGTCTCTGAAAAGACACAAGAGTTTGGTTTTAAAGTGGGTGCCTTGTTGCTCATTTTTCTAACATGTTTCGCTTTGTTCAATGATGTATCGCGTTTGTAGTTACAGCGTGGCAAATTACTAATTAGAACACGATTGTAAAGCACCACTAGTAAGGTGTTATGCGGTAATACAGTTGTAAAGGATAAAGATAATAAAATGGCTATAAAAAAACATTTGGCAATAACAAGTTTATTGGGTGCAAGTTTTGCAGCCCTAGGCCAAAACTCCTTTATTGTTGAAGACCTGAAAGTTGAAGGTTTGCAGCGCGTAGCACTTGGTGCAGCGCTAACACATATTCCTATTAACGTAGGCGATAATGTTGATGACTATACGATTTCAAAAACAATAAAGTCACTTTATCGTTCTGGGCACTTTGATAACATAAAAGCACTTCGTGATGGCAACAACGTTATTTTTAAAGTAACGGAACGTCCTACCATCAGCTTTATTGAGTTTGAAGGCAATAAAGACATTAAAGACGAGCAGCTTAATGAGTCTCTTGATCAGCAAGATATTCGCCAAGGTGAACCACTTGATAAAACCGTTATCGATAGTATCGAAAAAGGCTTAGTTGAGTTTTTCCACAGCATCGGTAAATACAACGCTAAAGTAGATATCAGTATTACTAAGCTGCCACGTAACCGCGTTAAACTTAAGTTAGAGTTTGATGAAGGTGATGCTGCTTCTATCCGCCAAATTAACTTAGTGGGTAATGAACTTTTTTCTAATGAAGAGCTTCTTAAACTTGCTGAATCGCAGCAAGATTTACCTTGGTGGCAGTTTATGGGTAGCGACCGTTACCAAAAGCAAACCATTGAAGGCGATTTAGAAAAAATTCGTAGTTATTATTTAGACCGTGGTTACCTACGTTTTAATATCGACTCAACGCAAGTTTCAGTGAGCCCTGAACGTGAATCAGTTTACGTTACAGCTAACTTAACTGAAGGCGTAAAATATAAGGTTAAAGGTTTTGACTTTATTGGTGACTTGCTTGGCCGTGAAGACTTAATTAAAAGTGTTATCCCACTTAGAGCGGGTGAGCTTTATAACGGTTCTGTAGTTACTTCATCTGAAGAGTTTATTAAAAGCTACTTAGCACGTTTTGGTTACGCTAATGCTGAAGTGCGTACAATTCCAGAAATTGACGACGAAAAGCAAGAAGTACAATTAACACTATCGGTTAATCCAGGTAAGCGTGTATACGTTCGTCGTATTATTGTTGGCGGTAACCAAAATACGGCAGATGAAGTACTTCGTCGTGAAATGACACAACTTGAAGGCGCATGGTTATCTAATCAAAACCTTGAGCGTTCAAAACTACAAATTCAACGTTTGCCTTACATGGAAACTGTTGATTTTAACGTAGTGCCTGTACCCGGTGTGGATGACCAAGTAGATGTAGACTTTACTGTAAAAGAGCAATCTGCAGGTAGCTTTAATGCTGGTCTTGCTTATGGTTCTTACTTAGGTCTGCAGTTTAATATTGGTGTAACAGAATCTAACTTTTTAGGCACAGGTAACCAAATTGGTTTAAACCTTAATACGTCTACAGGTTCTGAAAGCTTAAGCTTATCGTACACAGACCCATACTTTACGCCAGATGGTGTATCGCAAGGCAGTAGCATCTTTTACAGAAACTACGATGCAAGTAAATTCAGTCTTGTTGAATATAAATCGAAAAGTTATGGTTTAGGCACAAATATTGGTTTTCCAATTGATGCTGTAAATCGTGTTAACTTTGGCGCCCGTTGGATTAAAGAAGAGCTTTCGGATATTGCAGAGTACGAGCAAACGCGTGTACTTCGTGAAACATTCTTAGATCCAGATAACCCAGATGCAGGCTTTGACTTTACTAAGTATGAGCTGAGTGTTGGCTGGTCGCGTATCACCGTTAACCGTGGTTTATTCCCAACAGCGGGTTCGCGTCAAACTCTAAACTTAACAGCAACAACGCCTAACTCAGATCTTCAGTACTTTAAACTGAACTACGATTCGCGTTTTTACTGGCCTATATCAAATGACCACCGTTGGGTATTCTCAACGCGTGCAGCACTTGGTTATGGTAATGGTTATGGTTCTACAAACGGGTATGAGCAAACACTTCCATTCCAAGAGTACTTCCGTATAACGGAAATGGAACTACGTGGCTTTGACCGTAATACAATATTACCACGTGCTGTGTCGCGTATACCGCAGTCTATTCCGGGTACGCCAGGTGCAGACGGTACTACAACCGGTAGCATTGGTGGTGCATCAGAATTTGATATTCTAGTGCCACAAGGTCGTATTGGTGGTAATGCTAAAGCAGTGGCAGGTATGGAGCTAATTGTTCCTACACCATTCTTAGATGAAGAAAATACCAGCTCTGTACGTACTAGCTTCTTTGTTGATGCTGCAAACGTATGGGATACTGAGTTTAACGTAGACCGCTATCAAAACTTAGGCGTTGATGAACGTGCTAAATTAGATGACTATTCAGACCCAATGCGTTTTAGGGTTTCAACCGGTCTTTCATTACAATGGATCTCTCCAATGGGTCCAATGCTGATCAGTTTTGCGTATCCATTGCAAAAAGAAGAAGATGACGATACGAAAACCATCAGCTTTAACATTAGTAACACTTTCTAAAGGAGTTTTTGTGAAAAAATTATTTAAATCAACAGCTGTAGCAGTTTTAGCAACGTTAATGATGGGTACTTCTGTGAATGCATTTGCACACAAAGTGGGTATTGTTGATATGCAGGAAATCTACAAGCAAATTCCTCAAATGGCTAAAATTGAACAGTCTTTACAAACTGAGTTTGCTGAACGTCGTCAAGAGCTTGAAAAGTTACAAGGCGATATTCGTTTTGAAGCTGAAAAATTTAAACGTGAAAGTACAACTATGAGCCAAGCTCAAAAAGATACTCTGCGTGAAAAAATTCAGGGCATGCAAAAAAATCTTGCTGAACAAGGTCGCCCTTTAGAGCAAGAAATTAAAGCGCGTCAAAACCAAGAGCTTGCTAAAGTTCAAGGTGTAATCATCAAAACAATTGAAGAGATTGCTAAAGACGGCGACTTCGACGAAGTTAAAGTAAAAGACACTACTATTTACTTTAACCCTAAAGAAGTGACTGATCTTTCATCTAAAGTTGTAGCCGCTGTTAGTAAGAAATAATCACTCTATGCAAAATTATACGCTTTCGCAAATTGCGGAACTTCTAGGCGCCGAACTTCAGGGTGATGGCGCTTTAGAAATAAAAAAAATAGCGACACTTGCAAATGCCCATTCTGGGCATATTGCATTTTTAGCGAACTCAAAATATCGATCGCAACTTGAAACTACTCAAGCTAGTGCTGTAATAGTAAGCCAAGCCGATGCAGAGTACTTTAGTGGCAGCAAAATTATTGTTGCTAATCCGTATGTAAGTTACGCAAAATTAGCGCAATTTATGGATACAACACCAAGCTCAGCCTCGACGGGTATTCATCCAAGTGCAACTGTTCATTCAACAGCGATTGTTAGTGATAGCGCCGCTATTGGTGCTAACGCAGTCATTGAAGCTCATGCAGTGATAGGTGACAACGCGCAAATTGGTCCGAACAGTTTTATCGGGGAACGTGTTAAAATAGGTTCTGGCACTAAGCTTTGGCCTAGTGTGACTATTTATCACGATGTTGAAATTGGTTCAGATTGTTTGTTTCAAGCAAATAGTGTTGTAGGTAGTGATGGGTTTGGTTATGCAAATGAGCGCGGGCAGTGGGTTAAGATACCTCAACTTGGTTCAGTGATCATAGGCAACAAAGTTGAAATTGGTGCAAGTACGACAATTGATCGTGGTGCACTGGACAATACCATCATTCATAGCAATGTTATTATCGATAATCAGTGTCAAATAGCGCACAACGTTGAAGTTAATTCAGGCACCGCAATAGCGGGCTGCACTGTACTTGCAGGAAGCGTTACCATTGGCAAGAACTGTCAAATTGGTGGCATGGTTGCAATTAATGGTCACATGTCTGTATGTGATGGTGTTATAATTACCGGCATGAGTATGGTGACAAAATCAATCACCGAACCAGGTATTTACTCATCTGGTATGCCCCATACAACAAACAAAGAATGGCGTAAATCAATAGCTCACTTGCGTAACCTTTCAGACATGAAATCTCGTCTTAAAGCGCTTGAAGCATTGGCTAAGTCATAACGTTGAACACTAATAAGGATGCTATTTTGGCAAACGAATTAAATAGCCTTGATATTCAAGAAATTTTAAGTTTATTACCGCACCGTTACCCGATGCTATTAATTGATCGTGTTATTGATTTTACACCTGGCAAGTCTTTACATGCTATTAAAAATGTTTCTATAAATGAACCAATTTTTACTGGGCACTTTCCAAATCAGCCAATTTTTCCTGGTGTGCTAATATTAGAATCAATGGCGCAAGCAACGGGTTTATTAGGTTTTAAAACAGTAGAAAACCGTAGCGAAAACGAATTGTATTTGTTTGCTGCTGTTGATAACGCACGTTTTAAACAACCTGTAATTCCTGGTGATACAATGCATCTTCATGTTGAGTTTTTAAAAGAACGTCGCAACATTTGGAAGTTTGCTGCAGAAGCTAGAGTCGACGGCAAAATAGTGTGTAGTGCCGAAATTATGTGTGCGAGAAGAGAGTTTTAATAGTGATCCATTCTACAGCAATAATCGAACCTGGCGCTAAACTAGGCAACAATGTCTCAGTTGGTCCGTATAGTTATATTGGCAATGATGTTGTTATCGGTGATAACTGTATTATTGAGTCTCACGTTGTTGTTAAAGGGCCGTCAACTATTGGCTCTGGCAATCATATTTTTCAGTTCGCGTCTGTAGGCGAAGCCTGCCAAGACAAAAAATACAACAACGAGCCAACCACATTAATCATGGGTGATAACAACGTTATCCGTGAATGTGCCACTATTCACCGTGGTACGATTCAAGACGAAGGCGTTACTAAAATTGGTAGTAATAATTTGTTTATGGCTTATACACACGTTGCACATGACGCGGTAATTGGCGATAACGTAATTTTTGCTAACAACGCAAGTGTGGCCGGCCATGTACATGTTGGTGACTGGGTTATCCTTGGTGGTAATTCGGGTGTTCATCAGTTTTGTAAAATTGGCGCACATGCCTTTATTGGTATGTATTCAGGTGTTAACAAAGATGTACCACCATTTGTTACTACCATTGGTATGCCAGCAGGCCCTGCAGCTATCAATAAAGAAGGCATGAAGCGTCGTGGTTTCGAAAGTGATGAAATTATGGCTGTACGCCGTGCATACAAAGCATTTTATCGTAAAAGCTTAGGTGCTGAAGAAGCTATTGAGTCGCTTAGTGAAGATGCCGCAAAGTATCCTGCTGTGAAATTGATGGTCGACTTTGTTAAAAACTCAGAGCGCGGCATCGTAAGATAATTCGCGGGTTTGCTTTAAGCATTAAAAAAACCACCCTAGATGATAAATCGAAGGTGGTTTTTTATTGCCCTGCTTTAAGCTAATTCAGTTAATACTCAGGGTAATTGAGTTAGTATGCGGGTAATTTATATAATAAAAGCCGTCCTATGCGTTTACCTAAGTTAGTAGTCACTCTTTTTATTACTTCAGTTTTAGCCGCTTGTAGTAGCCAGCCTATTGTTAAATCATCTGCTGGAGAAATCACTCAAGTTGGGAAAGCATCTTTTTATGCTGATAAATACCACGGAGGAACAACCGCCAACGGAGAGCGCTTTAGCCAACAAGCCGCCACGGCAGCCCATTTAGAATTCGATTTTGGTACTACGGTGGTTGTTACCAATCTAGCCAATAACAAATCAGTCACGGTAAGAATTAACGATAGAGGCCCGTATGTGCGAGGTCGTATTATTGATTTATCAAAAAGTATGTTTAAAAAGATAGCCGACCCTAAGGTCGGCGTTATTGATGTATCAGTAAAGGTTTTAAAACCGGGTAGTTAGCGCAACATAACCAGGATAAGCCCCACTGAGCTCTTTATGAGAGCCTTGTGCGACTACTTTACCGCCTTCCAACCATACAACATTATCCATTTGAGCAAGTAGAGCGGGATCGTGCGTAATTGTGAGCACGCTCGCGTTATTCATAACATGCATTATTGCTTGCATTACCCCTTGCTTAGACTGATTATCAAGACCTTCTGTTGGTTCATCAAGAACTAAAATAGCCGGACTTTTAAGTAATGCTTGTGCAATAGCTATACGTCTAGACTGACCTTGCGACACATTACGCCCGCCAGTGCCTAATCGTGTTTTTAAACCTTCTTTTAGCTCATTAAACCAAGGGCTTAATTGCGCTAATGAGAGCGCTTCAATCATTTGCTCTTTAGTTGCATTTGGCGCGGCATAACGTAAATTTTCACTCAGTGTGCCATCAAAAATATGGTGTTGCTGGGCTAATATATTTATCACACTTGCGCGTATATCATTATTTAACGAATGTAAGTCAACAACGCTATTTTGATTGTTTAGCGTTATGCTGCCTTGTTGTAAAGGCCATAAACCAGTAAGTAGATTGACAAGCGTTGTTTTACCGCTGCCGCTTCTACCTACAATCGCTACTTTTTGCTGGGGCATTAGCTCAAAACTGATATTAGTAAGCGCTGTTTGCTCACCATATTGGTAGCTAATATTGTTAAGTGCTAGCGTGTGGTTTTGCGCGCTAAAGTTTTCATTAACGTCTACATGTGTATCTTTAACTTGTGAGTTAGCGGCTTTATCTTCAAGTGTAAACAACCGCTCTGCTGCTTTTAATACACTAGGAAGCTCTATAAACGCATTGGGTAGTAGCAATACACTTTCAAAGCTTGCCAGTACAAACAGGCTTAACATAGCAAGTTCTACATTTACCATACTGTTGGCGTAAACCAGTGGGACAATGGTTACTATGCTAGCAAGCATCGCTAATTGAACAACCAATAAGCTTAACCCATCTGAGTTTGCCAGTGCTTTGTGGCGAATAAATAATTGCTGATTGTACTGCTCGCTTAATTCGTCGCACTTATTAAGCTGCTGCGAACGGGCTTGATAAATACTAAGCTCTCTAAGGCCTGTAAGTGTATCTGAAAGCTCAGAGCGAAGTTGTGCACTAAGTTGTGTTTCTTTGTGGCTGTTTTTAGTGAGCTTTGCGCTGAGTAGGGCAGGTATAACCACACCAATAAGTATAATGCCAGTAAAGCAAATAAGGGCGACGTTGCCATTATAGGCCGACATAAACAGCATGATGATTGGCACACTTAAAAGAGCGACCAGCATAGGAAGTAAAACGTTTAAATAAAACTTGTCGAGTGCGTCTACATCGTTTTGTAATCGGTTAACTAGATCAGCGCTGCGGCTCATTGCTAAATCAACATTGTTAAGCTTGCTTAACGTTGCAAATACATTGGTACGTATTTCACTTAGTAATAAAAACGTGGCGTTATGAGTAACTAGGCGTTCGCCATAGCGCGATGCAGTTCGTACAATTGCTAAAAACCGAATCGTTCCTGCTGGAGTAAAGTAGTTCATTTGCACGCCCGCAAGACCTGCAGCCGCCATTGACGCTAAAAACCAGCCAGAAATAGCCAACAAGCCCACATTAGCTAATACCGTAATCGTTGCTAAAAATGTACCCAATAGCATCGCTTTATAATGAGGAGCACAAAGCTTTAATAAGCGAATAAAATTATGCATGCGCAACCCCTTGTTTGGCCGTTTTTAATAAATCAGAAAATGCACCATTTTGCGCTGCAAGTGCCTCAAAGTGACCTTGCTCAGCTATTTTCCCATCGTGCATAACAATGATATTGCTGGCATGTTTAACGGTATTTAATCGATGAGCAATGACTAATACTAAGTTATTTTTAGCATATTCATTAATAGCATCTTGAATAAGCAGCTCTGTTTGGCTATCAAGGTGCGCTGTAGGCTCATCAAGCACTAAAACTGGTGCTTGTTTTATGAATGCACGTGCGAGTGCGATGCGTTGCTTTTGCCCGCCAGAAAGTCCTTCCCCTTGCTCACCTATCAGTGTGTTAAAACCATCGGGTAGGGTATTTATAAATTCAAGCACACCAGCTTGCTTTGCTGCATGTTCAAGCTCTTGCTGTGTGGCAGTTGGTTTGGCCAATTTAATGTTGGCAGCAATAGTGTCGTAAAACAGTGTCGCTTTTTGTGGTATCCATGCAATGTTATTTTGCAGGTAAGTAATATCGGTTGTACTTAAACTCTGCCCATTAATAGATAGGTGGTTTATCACCTCAGGGTGAAACCCTAATAAGCAATCAAACAACGTACTTTTACCTGAGCCACTACTGCCCACAACGGCAATTAAGCCTTTATTTGGCAGTGTTAAATTTATATTTTTAATCCCTTCGTTACTATCTGGGTATATAAAATTAAGGTCGGTAATACTTATGGAGTTAATTGTATTTAAAGTTAAATTGTTTTCAGGCGTGCTTGTAGTCACTGACGCATTTTCGTCACTTGGCAGTGGTGCATTTAAAATCGCAACCATATCGGCAGCGGCACTAATGCCTTGTAAGCGTGCATGGTAATGGCTACCTAGCTGGCGCAGTGGTAAATAAAATTCAGGCGCTAAAAGTAGCACCACAAAGCCAGTAGCAAAATCAAGAGTGCCAAAAAACAGTCTAAAACCAATAATTACTGCGACTAATGCCACGCTAATAGTGGCTAAAAACTCAAGTGCAAATGATGATAAAAACGCGATTTTTAAAACATCGAGTGTAGCGTGTCTAAAATCATCTGAAATTTTAGCTATTTGTTTAAGCTCGGTACGTGTTGCATTAAATAGCTTGAGTTGAGTTAAACCTTGTACGCGGTCAAAAAAGTAATTGCCCAGTACAGCAAGTTGCTTCCAGCGTTTTTGGTTTAAAGCTTCGGCTTTTGAGCCTACTAAAATCATGAAAAAAGGAATGAGCGGGGCGGTTAATAAAAATATCAACCCAGCTTTATAATCTGTCGGAAAAATAACAACCAATATTGCCAGCGGGATAAGCGCGCTGTAAGCAGCACCAGGTAGGTATTTAGCATAATAGTCGTGGAGTGCTTCTACGCCATTATGTAGGGTATTTAATGTAGCGCCTTGGCCGTGTTGTTCTATATAGCTTGGCCCAAGTAAGCTGAGCTTATTTAGAAGTGTTTGGC
Organism: Pseudoalteromonas sp. NZS71; assembly: GCF_015864715.1. NCBI lineage: Bacteria > Pseudomonadati > Pseudomonadota > Gammaproteobacteria > Alteromonadales > Pseudoalteromonadaceae > Pseudoalteromonas > Pseudoalteromonas sp. NZS71. The sequence goes on from NZ_JADYWS010000017.1 coordinate 22,819, forward strand.
GCATAGCCGATTTTATTTTAAGTGCAGCATATGCACTCAAGCGTTCGCTTAATGCTAAAAACACCGCGCGCAATAAAATAATGCCTGCTAAGGGCCATAATAAATGAGTAACTTGGGCTAAATTATTACCTTCAAACATAACGTTGTGAATAGTTTGCGCAAGTAAATAAGCACCTGCAATCATCAGTAATGCGTTAAAAGTACCCAGTGCAATGCTTAACTTTAACCACACTGCAGCGGGTTTACTTTGACGCTTTAAAAAAGCGCGCAGTGATTGCTGCTGCGCGCGATCTGGTCGGGGGTTAGTCGTCATCTTTTGTGTTGTTAGCATCGTTTAATAAATCGTGCATGGCTTGTTCATCATCAGCAATGCTGTTTTTATTTTGATGAAATTCGTACCACATTACATTTATTACACCTAAGGTACAGGCCAAAAGTACACCTAAAATCCAAGCGAAATACCACATAGTTTAGTCTCCTTAGTAGCTACCGTGAGTGTTGTTTTCAATTTCTTCAACCGTTACTCTGCGCCACATTTTTACATAACACCAGGTGGTGTAAGTTAAAATAAGTGGGACAAAAATACACACTGCAACAAACATTACATTGAGCGTTTTATGACTCGATACCGCATCCCAAATTGTTAAGCTAATATTTGGATTGTTGCTTGATGGCATAATAAATGGGAACAGTGAAACACCGGCCGTCATAATCACGCCAATTAACATTAAGCTTGTTGAAATAAGTCCAAGTGCTGGTTTGTTCAATTTAGAAAACAATAGCGCACTTAGTGCCATTACAAACGCTAAAATAGGAAAGGTCATAGTCCATGGGCGTTCACTGTAATTGCTAAGCCACGCGCCTTGGGCTGTTGTTACTACTTTAGCTAATGGATCTGCATGGCTTTGTGTATCAGGCATAGATACAATTTGGTAACCCGTTAAATTAGCAACCCAAAAACCAGCGCCTGCAAACAGTATAATAAACACAATCAGTGAATAACGACCATATTGGCCCGAGCGTTCTGCTACTGCATCAGCTGTACGAAGCTGTAACCACATCCCCGCATGAGCAATTAGCATAGTGATACTCACTAAACCAGCAAGCAAACCAAACGGGTTAAGTAAACCAAAAAATGAACCTTGGTAGCTAACACGCATCAGATTATCAATATTAAACGGTACGCCTAAAAATAAGTTACCAAAAGCAACACCAAAAACTAATGCTGGAATTGCGCTGCCTGCAAGCAGACCCCAATCCCAGTTATTACGCCAGCGTTTTGAGTCTACTTTACTGCGGTAATCAAACCCTAGTGGTCTAAAAAACAAAGCAAAGAGTACTAGCATCATGGCAAAGTAAAAGCCCGAAAATGCGGCAGCATAAACCATAGGCCACGCTGCAAACAACGCGCCGCCTGCAGTTATAAACCATACTTGGTTACCATCCCAATGCGGACCAATAGTGTTTATTACTGTACGGCGCTCTGAATCTGTTTTACCAACTAGGCGAAGCAACATAGCAACGCCCATATCCATGCCATCGGTAATAGCAAAGCCAATAAGCAGCACACCAATGATCAACCACCAAAGCATTTTTAATGTTTCATAATCAAAAATCATGATTGCTCTCCTTCAGTTTGATCAGTTTTATTTGGCAATTCAAAATGATATTTACCAGTATGTAGCGAGCTTGGTCCTTGCTTAACAAAGCGGATCATCAACCAACCTTCAACAATGGCTAAACCAGTATAGAAAACAATAAATCCAGTTAAGCTAATTAAAATATCGTTTACTGTTAGTGACGACGTGGCTAAAAAGGTCGGCAGTATTTCAGATATAGCCCAAGGTTGACGGCCATACTCAGCAACTATCCAGCCAAATTCAATAGCTATCCAAGGTAGTGGAATGCTCAATACGGCAGCCCATAACAACCAGCGTTTTTGCTCAATAACGCGATGTGCGTTGTAGTAAAATGCCAATATAAATACACCCAGCATGGCTACACCACAGGCAACCATAATCCTAAATGACCAAAACATAGGGCCTACTTTAGGGAAAGAGTCTTTAACGGCTTTTTGAATGTGCTCTTCGGTAGCATCTACAACATCAGGTGTGTAGCGCTTAAGTAGCAAGCCATAACCTAAATCATCTTTTAGGGTATTAAACTTAGCAACATTTTCTGGCGTATCTTCACCGTTTCTGAGTTTTGTAAGGTATTCATAAGCAATCATACCGTTGCGAATACGTACTTCGTGTTGTTTTTCTAGGTCGTTAATACCCGTTACTTGCTCATCAAGTGAACGCGTAGCAATTAACCCAAGTGCGTAAGGTATTTTAACCGCAGCATGTGTTACTTGCTCTTCTGAATCAGGAAAACCAAATGCGGTAAACGCAGCCGGAGCCTCTTCTGTGTGCCATTCAGCTTCAATCGTGGCAAGTTTTACTTTTTGAACTTCACCTACTTCGTAGCCTGATTCGTCACCGAGTAAAATTACACATAGAATTGATGCTAAACCAAAGCCCGATGCGACCGAGAAAGAACGTTTAGCAAACGCTAAATCACGGCCTTTCAAGATGTACCAACTGCTTATGCCCAGTACAAACATAGATGCAGCTACATAACCTGCCGATACGGTATGAATAAACTTAACTTGTGCTACAGGATTAAACACAAGCTCAGCAAAGCTGGTCATTTCCATGCGCATGGTTTGATAGTTAAATTCAGCACCTACTGGGTTTTGCATCCAACCGTTGGCAATCAAAATCCACAGCGCAGACATGTTAGTACCAATGGCCATTAAAAAGGTTGCACCTAAATGTTGGCGTTTAGAGAGTCTGTCCCAGCCTAAAAAGAACATACCTACAAAGGTCGATTCTAAAAAGAATGCCATTAAACCTTCAATAGCCAGGGGAGCCCCAAAAACATCACCTACGTAATGGGAGTAATAAGACCAGTTAGTACCAAACTCAAATTCCATGGTAAGGCCTGTCGCCACACCAATTGCAAAGTTAATACCAAACAATTTTCCCCAAAACTTAGTCATATCACGATAAATTTCGCGACCGGTCATAACATAAACCGATTCCATAATAACCAAAATCCAGGTCATACCTATCGTTAACGGTACGAATAAGAAATGAAAGAGAGCGGTAACAGCAAACTGTAATCGCGATAGATCCACAAAGGTTTCATCTATCATTATTGGCTCCTTGAGAGTGACGGATTAACAGGGCAACATTTAATTGGCAAAGTTAAGGTTTAATGAACTTTCAGTAATTACTGAAAGTTTGTAATAGTATTTACTTTTGTGCAATTTTTGTCAACATACATATTAGTAAAACTTAATATATATTTCCTATGCTACATCAGTATTAAAAACAAACAACATAAAGCCTTAACTTACGTGATAAAAAACCAGTTATTTAAAGCGTTTAACCAAACAGTAAAACACGGTAAACTAACAAGCATGAACGCCTGGTTTACTTGTGAAATAAAATCAAATGAATAAAGATAAAAAACAACTACGAATTGGTATTGTGGCAGGTGAACTGTCGGGCGATATTTTAGGTGAAGGCTTAATTAAAGCCCTTACAAAACACTTTCCGGACGCTATTTTTGAAGGAATAGCAGGACCTAAAATGCAAGCGCAGGGCTGTAAAACACTTTACGACATGGATGAGCTTTCGGTAATGGGGCTTGTTGAGGTGCTAGGGCGTTTGCCGCGTTTGCTTAAAATACGTAAACAACTCGTGCAGCATTTTGTAGATAACCCACCTGATGTATTTATTGGTATTGATGCACCCGATTTTAACTTACGCGTTGAAAAGCCACTTAAAGATGCGGGCATTAAAACAGTACAGTATGTAAGTCCATCTGTTTGGGCGTGGCGCGAAAAGCGTATACATACAATAAGTGCAGCCACTAACTTAGTGCTTGCGTTACTGCCATTTGAAAAAGAGTTTTACGATAAACACCAAGTGCCATGTACATTTGTAGGTCATACCTTGGCTGACGATATAGCGCTTGAACACGACGACAGCAAAGCGCGTGAAGAACTCGGCTTAAGCCTTGATGACAAAGTACTGGCGTTACTTCCTGGTAGCCGAGGCTCAGAAGTTGGTTTACTAAGCGAAACTTACATTAAAACAGCTGCAGAGCTGCAAGCTAAAAACCCCAATCTTAAAGTTGTGGTGCCACTGGTTAACGAAAAACGCAAAGCGCAGTTTACTGATATATTAAACGCTACCGCGCCAAATCTTAATGTTAACCTGCTTGATGGACAATCAAAATTAGCGATGCAAGCTGCTGATGCTATTTTATTAGCGTCGGGCACTGCAACACTCGAAGGCATGCTTTATAAAAAGCCAATGGTAGTGGGCTATAAAATAAAGCCTTTGAGCTATTGGATATTTAAAACTTTATTTACGTTTAATATTAAGTATTTTTCGTTGCCTAACTTATTAGCAGACGAAGAGCTAGTGCCTGAGTTTTTACAAAGTGAGTGTAATGTGGCTAATTTAACAAATGCGCTTACTCCTATGCTTAATACAGATAACATTGAGCTAAAAGCACGCTTTTTAGCTATTCACGAAAAAATTAGATTAAATGCCAGCGAACAAGCAGCGAATGCTGTGGCGGAGTTAATAAATGCAAATTGATAGACCTAATGTATCCTTAATTGCCGGTGTAGATGAAGTAGGGCGCGGCCCGCTTGTTGGTGATGTAGTTACTGCCGCCGTCATTTTAGATCCCACTAAACCAATTGCTGGCTTAGCGGATTCTAAAAAATTAACAGATAAAAAACGCCAAGCGCTTGCGATTGAAATAAAAGAAAAAGCATTGTGTTATGCGTATGGGCGCTGCAATCCAACAGAAATTGATGAGTTAAATATTCTGCACGCGACTATGCTTGCCATGACCCGTGCAGTAGAGGCATTAAGTACGCAACCTGAATTTGTATTTATAGATGGTAATCGTTTGCCAAAACTCACTATGCCAGCGCAAGCTATTGTTAAAGGCGATAGCTTAGTGGCAGAAATTTCAGCGGCGTCTATTTTAGCTAAAGTAGCACGCGATGACGAAATGATTGAGCTTGATAAACGCCACCCTGAATATGGCTTTGCAGGGCACAAAGGGTATCCAACAAAAGCACATTTTGCAGCGCTTGAGCAGTACGGCGCGATTGATGAACATCGTAAAAGCTTTAAACCTGTGCAGCGTGTATTGGCGCAAGCCAATGGTGAGGGTTAAGCATGGCTGCTCCTGATTTTGTTCATTTAAGAGTTCATTCAGATTTTTCGATGGTTGACGGCCTTGCTAAAACAAAGCCAATAGTTGCTAAAGCGCAAGAGCTGCAAATGCCCGCTATTGCGATTACCGATCAAATGAACTTTTGTGGCTTAGTGCGTTTTTACGGCGCAACACATAACGCCGGTATTAAGCCTATTGTGGGTGCTGACTTTTGGGTTCGCAGCCCAGAATTTCCTGATGAGCCAAGTCGTCTAACCATATTGGCAAAAGACAATGACGGCTATAAAAACATTACCTTATTGATATCTAAAGCGTATCAGCGTGGGCATGTGTTTCATCGCCCCGTTATTGACCGAGAATGGCTGGTGGAACATAAAACGGGCTTAATTATTCTCTCGGGCGCTAAAGATGGTGACTTAGGTAAAGCGTTACTAAAAAATAACCCGAGTGTTATTGAGTCGGTTGTTAGTTTTTACAAGCAGCATTTTAGCGACAACTACTACCTTGAGCTTGTTCGCACTAATCGACCGCTTGAAGAAGACTACTTACACATGGCGGTAGAGCTTGCTACAAAAGAGCAGTTACCTGTTGTAGCGACCAACGAAGTGGTATTTTTAAAGCCAGAAAACTTTGAAGCGCACGAAATTCGCGTTGCTATTTTTGACGGCTACACGCTTGACGATAAACGCAGACCTAAACGGTTCTCTGAAGAACAATACCTAAAAACATCAGAGCAAATGGCTGAGCTGTTTAGCGACATTCCAGAAGCCCTACAAAACACAGTAGAAATAGCTAAACGTTGTAATGTAACGGTTCAGCTAGGGACTTACTTTTTACCTGATTACCCAACTGGCTCACTTAAGATTGATGAGTTTTTAGTTAAAGTGTCAGAAGATGGTCTTGAAGAGCGATTACAGTTTTTATTCCCCGACGAAGAAGAGCGAAAAGTAAAACGTGTAGAATACGATGAGCGACTTGATATAGAGCTTGGCGTAATTAACCAAATGGGATTCCCAGGTTACTTCTTAATCGTAATGGAGTTTATTCAGTGGAGTAAAGATAACAATATTCCTGTTGGGCCTGGTCGTGGTTCAGGTGCAGGTTCATTAGTTGCATACGCACTTAAAATTACCGATTTGGACCCACTTGAATTCGACTTGCTTTTTGAGCGGTTTTTGAATCCAGAACGTGTATCAATGCCCGATTTCGACGTCGATTTTTGTATGGATAGACGAGACGAAGTAATTGATCACGTATCGGCTTTGTATGGGCGTAATGCGGTATCGCAAATTATTACCTTTGGCACCATGGCTGCAAAAGCGGTAATACGCGATGTAGGGCGAGTGCTTGGGCACCCTTACGGGTTTGTTGATCGTATTTCTAAAATGATCCCCGGCGATCCTGGGATGACACTTGCTAAAGCGTTTGATATAGAACCGCGCTTGCAAGAAGCCTACGATGGCGATAACGAAGTAAAAGATTTAATCGACATGTGTCGCATCCTAGAAGGGTGTACACGTAACGCCGGTAAACATGCGGGTGGCGTAGTAATATCGCCAACCACTATTACCGACTTTGCCGCGCTTTATTGCGATGACGAAGGTAAGTTTCCGGTAACGCAATTTGATAAAAACGACGTAGAAACTGCAGGCTTAGTTAAGTTCGATTTCTTGGGTTTACGTACACTGACTATATTGCAGTGGGCGGTCGATATGACCAACGTGCGCATGGAGCGCCAAGGTAAAGACCTCGTTGATATAAATACCATCCCACTGGATGATAAAAAAAGTATTGAATTATTACTTCGCGCCGAAACGACTGCTGTATTCCAGCTAGAGTCGCGCGGTATGAAAGACTTAGTACGCAGACTTAAGCCCGACTGCTTTGAAGATATGATTGCACTCGTGGCCTTGTTTCGACCAGGTCCGCTGCAATCAGGTATGGTAGATAACTTTATCGACCGAAAACTGGGCCGCGAAGAAATCTCATACCCAGATGCGCAGTATCAGCACGAAAGCTTAAAACCAATACTTGATCCAACGTACGGCATTATCTTGTATCAAGAACAAGTAATGCAAATTGCGCAAGTACTAGCAGGTTACACGCTAGGTGGCGCCGACATGCTGCGTCGTGCAATGGGTAAGAAAAAACCCGAAGAAATGGCAAAGCAGCGTTCAACGTTTGAAGATGGCGCAAGAAATAACGGCATTGACGGCGAACTCGCAATAAAAATCTTCGACTTGGTAGAAAAGTTCGCAGGTTACGGTTTTAATAAATCTCACTCGGCGGCGTATGCACTTGTTTCGTATCAAACGCTGTGGATGAAAACGCATCATCCTGCAGAGTTTATGGCTGCGGTAATGTCGGCTGATATGGATAACACCGACAAAATCGTTATTTTGGTGGATGAATGTGAAAACATGAAGCTCACCTTATTGCCGCCAGATGTGAATGCAGGTGAGTTTAAGTTTACAGTAAACTTGCAAGGCGAGATTGTTTACGGTATTGGCGCGATAAAAGGCGTAGGTGAAGCACCGGTTGATGCAATATTAGAAGCGCGTGCAAAAGGGGGCCCATTTAAAGATTTATTTGATTTTTGTGCCCGAGTTGATTTAAAACGCTTAAATAAACGCGTGACCGAAAAATTAATTTATTCAGGTGCACTCGATAATTTAGGGCCAGAAAAAACCCAAGCTGGCCGTGCTACATTACTAGCTAGTTTAAAAAGTGCAATGCGGGCAGCCGACCAACACAACAAAGCTGAGCTATTAGGGCAAAGTGATTTGTTTGGTTTATTAGCCACTGAGCCTGATGAGGTTGAACAAGCCTTTATTAAAGCCACAGGCCTAACTGATAACGAATGGTTAGATGGTGAAAAAGAAACCCTAGGCCTTTATTTAACTGGGCATCCGATAAATCAGTACCGCCGTGAGCTTAGGCATTATACCAGCGGGAAAATAGTTGATTTACAGCCAACGAACCGCGATGTATTTGCAACAGCCGCAGGTTTGGTGATTGCTTCTAGGGTATTAATTAACAAAAAAGGAAATCGTTGGGCCTTAGTAACTTTAGATGACAAGAGTGCACGGATTGATGTACGCTTGTATTCAGACGAGTTTGAAAAGTACCAAGATATGCTCCAAGTTAACAATATCTTGGTAATATCTGGACAGGTCAGCTTTGATAACTTCTCCGGTGGTATTACAATGACCGCCAGAGAAATAAACACCATTGCTCAAGCGCGTGAAAAGCGTATTAAAGCGATTAAAATGACGCTGAACATGGTGCAAGTCGAGGCAGGTTTCTTCGATAAATTACAAAAAGTACTCGAACCCTATAAAATGGGAACGTGTCCGATCAAGGTTTATTACCAACGTCCAGATGCGTTGGCGCAATTAACTCTTGGGATCGAATGGTGTGTTACGCCAAGTGACGACTTAATTCATAAGTTATCACTAATGGCTGCGCAAGATGTAGAACTAGAATTTAACTGATTAGGTAGTTTAGAGCATGAGCCTCAATTATCTTGATTTTGAGCTTCCAATTGCAGAATTAGAAGCAAAAATTGAAGAATTACAAAATATAAGCCGCGCTGGCGAATTAGACCTTGAGTTAGAAGAGGAAGTCAGCAAATTAAAAGAAAAAAGTGCCAAACAAAAACAGGAGATTTTTTCTAATTTAGGCGCTTGGCAAGTATCACAGTTAGCACGTCATCCGTTGCGTCCTTACACTCGAGATTATATCGAGCGCATTTTCACGGAATTTGACGAGTTTGCTGGCGATCGTACTTTTGCTAACGATCCGGCTATTTTAGGAGGCGTTGCGCGTTTAGATGGCGAACCAGTAATGGTTATTGGCCAACAAAAAGGCCGTGACACTGCTGAAAAAATTAAACGCAACTTTGGTATGCCAAAGCCAGAAGGTTACCGTAAAGCATTACGCTTAATGGAAATGGCTGAGCGTTTTAAAATGCCAATCATGACCTTTATCGACACGCCGGGTGCATACCCAGGTGTTGGCGCTGAAGAACGTGGTCAATCTGAAGCAATCGCGCGTAACTTAAAAGTAATGGCGACACTTAAAGTGCCGACAATATGTACGGTTATTGGTGAAGGCGGTTCAGGTGGTGCATTAGCGATTGGTGTTGGCGACAGAGTTAACATGTTGCAATACAGCACTTACTCTGTAATTTCGCCTGAAGGTTGTGCGTCTATTCTTTGGAAAAGCGCCGACAAAGCACCACTTGCAGCAGAAGCAATGGGTGTAACCGCAGAGCGAGTTAAAGAACTAGATTTAATCAGTAACTTAATTGATGAACCTCTAGGTGGCGCGCACCGCAATTACGATGCTATGGCACGTAACTTAAAAGTTCGCCTTAAACGTGACTTAGCAGACCTACAAGCGCTTACGCTTGAAGAAATGCTTGATCAACGTTACAAACGTTTAATGTCGTTTGGTTATTGCTAAACACATTAAATGTTAAAAAAAGCCGCTTATGCGGCTTTTTTGCTTTAAAATGTTCAGAGTTTTTATATAAAAGTGCGCCCATATGCATACATCAGCAATTTATCAGCAATTAAAAAAATCATTAAATAGCTATATTGAGCAAGGTAACACCGCTTTTACAGTGGCGCTTTCTGGTGGCGTTGATTCTGTGGTGCTGTTGCATTTAATGCGCACTTTAAAAGTAGATAACCCTGCAATTAATGTATCGGCTATTTATGTCCACCATGGCTTGAGCCAGTATGCTGATGACTGGCAACACTTTTGCAAAAACGTATGCATTGAGCTTAATGTGCCTTTTGAAGCTGCGAAAGTTGTTATTGAGCCGCAGTCGCGCACAAGTCTTGAAGCCCAAGCTCGCGACGTCCGTTATAAAGCACTTGATGAGCTAAGCCCACAAGGCAGCATTATTTTACTGGGCCAACACTTAAACGACCAAGTAGAAACGTTTTTACTGCGCTTAAAGCGTGGCTCAGGTTTAAAAGGGCTTGGTTCTATGTATAAAGAGCGCTTGCTGCAAAGTGGACGTATATGTTTTAGACCATTACTAAATGTAGCTCGCAGCGATATAGAAGCGTTTGCAACGCAGTTTAGTATTAGCCACATAACCGATGACTCTAATACAGATGAAAGTTTTGATCGTAACTTTTTACGCTCAAAAATAGTACCTGTGTTAGCTGAGCGCTTTAATGGGTTTGAACAATGCACTGCACGAAGTATTGAGCTACTACAGCAGCAACAAACATTACTTGATGAATATACTCAGCTCGATTTAAATAAGTGTATTAACGAGCATCAAGCGCTTTGCATTGGCCAGATAAGCGAATACAGCGCAGCGCGCATTGCAAATATAGTACGTGCGTGGCTTGCATTATTTACACAAGTGATGCCATCGCAAAAGCAGCTCGAGCAAATTATTAATCAAGCAATGTGCGCAAAAAACGATGCACAAATGCGTATTGATTTGCTCGATGGGCAAATACGTCGTCATCAAGGTTATTTGTATTTTGTAACACCAAGTGAAGTATTAACAGATATTGAGCTGAATTATTCACAGCTAAAACTGGCAGACGGGCGCTTATTAATTAAAAGCACCGGTTGCGGAGTAAGACCTCCACACGCTAATGAGCAAGTAGTAGTGCGCTTTGATTGCAATAGCGCACGCATTAAACCACTTAAAAAGCCTGGTAGTAATACAGTTAAGCATTGGTTTAAAGATGCAAAAATAGCGCCCTGGCTTCGCGCCAGTGTGCCGCTTATTTTTTATAATGATGAATTAGTTCAAGTGGTTGGCTATTTTATAAGCGCTAAGCATATTGATGAAAATGGTATTTTTTGGGAGTGTAAATAAATGAGTAAACAGCCGCATGTTGGTTTGTCGTTAGTTACTAAAGCGCCAATGGGTATGCTAATAACGGCCGTTATAGCTATTATTGCTAATATTTTACTTGAGCTAAATATTGTAACGTTAGGTTATGCAGTTGCGGGTGGAATTGTATCTGCAGTGCTTTTATTAGCTTATTGGTTAGGTAAAGGTGGATTGTTTTTTATTTTAGGCGTGAGCCTGCCACTGCTTTTAGTATTATTTACACCGCTTGCTACTATTACCGCATTACTTAATTTAATTAGCGGATTCTTTTTTGGTTTTTGTGCCGCGTTGTTTATTTATAAATTGGTAAGTGCAAAGCCTAGCGGGGGAAGCTAGGCTTTTTATTTAATGCAGTTAAGTAAAGACTAATATGCTTTTGCGCAGTTTCTACCAGATGCTTTTGCTTTGTATAAACCTTTATCGGCGCGAGCAAATATTTCAGTTTCGCTGTCTTGGCTGTTAGCTAAAGTAAAACCAATACTGGTTGTTACTTTATACTTAGACATTAGAGGCGATTTTCTTACTAAGCACATTATCCGCTCAGCAATCACTTTATTCGTTGTAAACTCAGGGTCTTCAATAAGTAAAGCAAACTCATCACCACCAAACCTAAATACCGAATCAGTGCCGCGTATGCTGCTACACAGTACTTTTGAAAACTCTTTAAGTGTATCGTCACCAATTTTATGGCCAAAGTTGTCGTTAACTTGTTTAAAATTATCTAAATCAAGCAGCATTAAACTAAATGGACGCTGGTAACGACGGCAGTTTTCAAGTTTTTGCAGTAAAAAGTCATTAAACTGACTACGGTTATTTAAGCCGGTTAACGCATCTTTTGTGGCAAGCTTTAGTACTCGGCTATACATCATTGCATTACGAAGTGGATAAACCAGCGCAGTATGCAAAGTATGTAGCTTTTTCTCAATGGCTTGACCAAGTGGGAATTTACTAAAATAAATTAGCTGCCCTAAATGTTCTTTACCAATCGCCAAATCAAAAATATAGGGTGTACTATTTGTATCACTCTGTGATGTTTGCGTAGTTCCCAGTGTTGACTGAAACTGTAAACCAGAGAAATTTAACAATTGTTTTGTAAATTTTGCGTATATAGCTAAAACATCCTCAATCACTAAGCTAGTTTGTAGCTCTGTAACGAGTTTATGTGTTTCTGTTATTTCATTTGTTGGCGAATGTTCAGCCGAAAACGGCAAAAAATCACCGCGACCAGACACACGCTGCGTCAAAATATGGACGTTTTCCATTAAATTCTCCCCCGAGGGTGTTACTTTGCAATTACTAAGCGATTTTTGTGCCATATTTTAAAACTGGCTGAAAAACAGAAGGTTGCTATATTTAAAGTAAGTCCCTTGGTTTAATTGACGCGTGAGGCCGAATTTGCAGAGTATTAACGTTCAAATTTTTGGCTTGCTAGTGGCAGCAGTTCTTTTTGTGTGGTTTTTTAAACGCATTGGCTTGCCGCCTATTTTGGCGTACCTAGCAACGGGGGTCTTAGCCGGTAGTCATGGTATTGGTTGGTTAGCGCAATCTCATGAAATAGAGTTTGTAGCAGAGCTTGGGATTGTGTTTTTGTTATTTAGTTTGGGGTTAGAATTTTCTATTTCGCGGCTAATGGCAATGCGAAGCCTAGTATTTGGGCTGGGCTCGTTACAAGTAGGTATAACCAGCTTACTCTTCATTATTATTTTATATTGTTTAGACTTTTCCCTACTCACCAGTTTTACCATTGGTACAATTATGGCGCTTTCTTCTACGGCTGTAGTGGTTAAGCTATTAAAAGAAACGGGTGAGCTTAATCAGCGCCGTGGGCAATTGGCCGTTGGTGTACTGCTTTTTCAAGATATTGCTGTTGTTCCTCTATTAATAATACTTCCTTTATTTGCATCAAGCGACTCTCAAAGTATTGGTTGGGCTTTAGCGTTTGCCCTAAGTAAGGGCGCATTTGTATGCGTGCTTCTTTGGGCAATTGGTAAATGGGTATTGCCCATTGTGTTTAAAGAAATAGCGCAAGTACGAACCGATGAGTTGTTTGTGCTTACCACTATATTAGTCGCCTTATTTGCGGGCTTTTTAACGTATATGTTTGGCTTGTCTATGGCATTGGGCGCTTTTTTAGCGGGAATGATGTTAGGTGAGAGCCATTACAGGCATCAGTTAGAGGCCGATATACGTCCATTTCGCGATATTTTAATGGGGCTGTTTTTTGTAACTGTGGGTATGCAGTTGGATATTTTATTTGTACTGGCGCATATAGTAATAATTATTGGCGCATTGCTTGGGCTACTCGTATTAAAAATTACAGTAGTAGCACTTAGTGCGCGGCTAATGCATGAGCGAAACCAAGACTCGCTCGCCTGTGGCATTATGCTGTGGCAAATGGGGGAGTTTGGTTTTGTACTTATCGCACTTGCTGGCCAGCATCAGTTATTAAACTCAGAGCAAGCTTCATTTTTAATTGCCCTTGGTGTGTTATCAATGGCATTTACACCATTTTTGATTGATAAAACGCCATTTATTTTAAAGCGTTTGGGTATACTCGATCGCCCTAGTTTAGCGCTGGAGAGTGAGCCACAAAGTAGTACACTTTATAGTGACCATGTTGTTATTTGTGGTTTTTCGCGTGTTGGGCAAACTATAGCGCGTTTTTTAAAGCCCGAAGCAATAGACTACGTTGCCATTGAAAGTAACCCAATTTTAGTACAAGAAGGCAAAGCGGCAGGTGAGCCTGTTATATTTGGCTATGTTAAACAAAAAGATATTTTAAAGTGCGCAGGAGTAGAGCGAGCTCGCTTGGTTATTATTACTTTTACAGAGCTTGATCACGCACAAGTTGTTATTGATGCCATAAAACAAATAGCGCCCAACGTTAAAATACTTATTCGTACTCGTGACGATAGCCAGTTAGATTATTTAAAAGGGCTAGGCGTAACCGAAGTAGTGCCAGAGTCGTTAGAGGCGAGCTTAATGCTCGTGTCGCATGTGTTGTCTATGTCGGGCGTACCGATGACGCGTATTGTGCGTAGAGTAAGTAAAGAACGTCGTAATCGTTATCCATTAATGCAAAGCTTTTACGCAGGGTATTTTAAAGATAGCGAAGATGCCTCCAGTGAACGATTAGAATACTTACATGTTGTAGCGCTACCTCAGCAAGCTTATGCCGTGGGTAAAACAATTGAAGATCTTAATTTAGAAAAGCGGCGAGTGCTCGTAAAAGCACTGCGCAGAGAAGGAGCCGAAATAGATACGCCATCAGCGCAAACAACATTATTGGCTAATGACGTTTTAGTATTACAAGGTAAACCAAGGCGTGTTGAGCGGGTAGAGCACTATCTGCTCGACGGAATCGAATAGTGACTTAGATTAATCTAGCTCTAAAAGATTAATCTAACTCTAAAAATTCACGCATCTTAGGCAACTGCGCCATACCGTCTTCATAGCCAATTTGCATTAAATGCTGGGTGTAGCGTTTTTCAAACAATAGATAACTGGTTAAACTCGATTGCGAATGCTTTTTAACACCTATGGTACGTAGCAATACTTTAATGGCCCATGGCATATCGTCGTAATACTGAGCTGCAATGGCATTAAAGTTTTGCGAAGGGTTAATGACAAAGGTATCTATTTGTTTAAGTTCTTGATGTTTGTCGCGAGCGGGTAATAGCCCTAATGTTCGGTTAACACGAGCTAAACGCTCCAAATCCGATTGCATAGTGTCGGTAAATACACTGTCGAGTAAATGCCCTGCAACAGCAGATAGACCCGGATAATGTGGCGAGTAACCCGGTGGGTGTAATTCTTTGGGTTGGTCGACCCCAATAATAAATATTTTTTCAGCGCCTAAATGAATCGACGGACTCAGCGGAGAAAGTTGATGTATAGAGCCATCCCCAAAGTAATGGTTATAAATATTTACACTGGGAAACACCATAGGGATGGCACTCGATGCCATTAAGTGCTCAACATTAATACGAGTTGCACGGCCTTCGCGTTTAGCACGCTGCCAAGATGTTTGCGTATTAGATTGAAAAAATGCAACAGAGTCGCCCGTTGTATAACTTGAGGCCGTAATAGACAGCGCATCTAAATAATTACGATGTAAATTGCGCTCAATGCGGTGTAAATCTAAAATTTCGTTTAATAAACCACGCAGAGGGCGGTTGTTTAGCAAGCTCGCTGGTGGATGGTTAATATGTTCTGACTGAAAGCTCGTTAAAATATTACGCGCAATATGACCAAATACGCTTAAAAAATCACTTTTATAGACCATAGAGGTTGAAAAGTTCTTCCAAACTGATTCAAGCTTTCGTACAGCCAAATGCGCACAGGAGGCGTAACATGCTAACGCAGCTGAATTAATAGCCCCAGCAGAGGTGCCATTTATTACTCTAAATGGCAATGGAGCAGTACGAGGCATACTATGAGCTAGCGCTTTAAGGACACCCACTTGATAAGCAGCACGTGCGCCACCACCTGTGAGTAATAAGGCAATTTTAGGTTTTTGTGGATCAACTTGCTTGATTTTCATATTGGTGGTTAAACTGTTCTACGTCTTTACTTTATTTATTAACTGTAAGTCTTTAAGCTAGAAGAATCAAAGGATAACTGCCCTAATACTTATTACATTGTTTAATCACCCAATTTAGTACTTAACTTACTTTGCTATAATTGCCGTATTATAAAATGTAATAGTATTTGTGTAAGAATGAATTTAATCCACTTAGCGTACTCTAAGTGATATCGCATTTTAATTTTTATGGAGTTCGTATGTCAGATAAACCAGAAGCATCAGATGTTCAAAAACGTCCACCTAATAACAATATTCTTTTCGCCGTTATTATTTTAATAGTCGTAGCATGTGCGGCCGCCTTCGTATTGCTAACACCCAGTGACGAGCAAGCAACACGCACTGAGGTAGAGCCCACAGTTAAAGAACAACCTATGATGGAGCTTAAACCCGAGAACGACCCTGTGGTAGATGCGCCGTCTGTAAATCCAGAAAAGCCAGCAGAGCTTGAAGTACCAGCACAAAGTCCAAGTGAGCCTGTGCCAGAAGCAGAGCCACTACCAACGCTTAACGAAAGTGATGCAGTTGTTGTTGCTAAAATGGACGAGTACCTAAGCGACTCAGTAATGAGCTTAATGGTGACCGACGATGTTATTCGTCGTGGTGTGGTATATGTAGATAACTTAGCAAAAGGAAAAATAGCTAAAAAGCACATGCCTGTTGTACAGCCAGAAGAAAAATTTAGCGTGAATGAAGGTGATATCTTAACTATTAACCCTAACAGCTACGAGCGTTATACACCGTATGTGAAAATATTTACCAGTATGAGTGCAGCGCAAGCCGTTCGCATGTACGAAGAGTACAAGCCACTTATTAATAATGCATACAGTGAAATTGGTTACGGCGATGACGAGTTTAATCAAACGCTAACCGATGCAATCGATTTATTACTTGATACGCCAGAGCCTGAAGGTGACTTGCCGTTACTTCGTGATTCAGTAACGTATCAGTATGCGTTTTCGGAGTGGGAGCAATTACCAGATGCACAAAAACAGCTTTTACGTATGGGTCCAGAAAACATGAAAAAAGTAAAAGCAGCATTACGTAATATAAAAGCGCAGTTAGAGAACAATTAATACGCACTAAAATAGCTAAATACGCCGCGATTGTATATGAAGTATGCAATCGCACTTTCTTTTTAGATTATCCCTTGAATAACAGAGCAAAAGTAGAGATAATCCCTCCCGCGCCAACCAAGGCCCTCAATGGTAGTCTTATTGGTCCTCTCGCAACACTAGCAGGCGAACCTGGTCAGGCCCGGAAGGGAGCAGCCACAGTTTGTGACGTGTGTGCCGAGATGTGGCTGGTAAGACTGCCACCCAAATTCCTCATTTGGGTGTTTGAACTAATAAACTTAATTCCTCAAAAATAATTCCTCTAATTAAATAATACTATTTATTTATAGATTACTTTATAAATTACTTTATAGATTGTTATGTCATTTTTGTTAAAAATATTACTAATAACTACATGATAGTATTAATTAAAAGTAAATTAACCTCCCTTTTAAACATGTTGCTCATCCTCGATTCATAAATACGACTTAAGTCTAGATTGTGTAGTACGAAGTTAGGATTAGAATAATGTCAAATTTAGAGAGGAGCTCAGTATGCACTTGGAACGTATTCGCAATAGTAACCTGCATGACAAGGTGATGCCGGCAGAACAAGCAAGCCAATTTATTAAAGATGGAATGACTGTAGGGATGAGTGGTTTCACTCGCGCCGGAGAAGCTAAAGCAGTACCCAGAGCGTTAATTGAGCAAGTCAAAAAAAATCCAATAAAAATAAATTTAATGACTGGCGCATCTTTAGGTAATGATCTCGACAAGCTATTAACAGAAGCGGGCATTTTAGCGCGTCGTATGCCTTTTCAAGTAGATAGCACTTTACGTAAAGCGATTAATAACGGCGAAGTTATGTTTATTGATCAGCATTTATCTGAAACGGTTGAGCATTTACGTAACCATCAATTAACCATGCCTGATGTGGCTGTTATTGAAGCCGTTGCCATTACCGAAGAAGGGCATATTGTGCCAACTACATCGGTAGGTAATTCAGCGAGTTTTGCTATTTTTGCCAAAGAAGTCATCGTTGAAATTAATATGCTGCATAACCCGAATCTTGAAGGTTTGCATGATATATACATCCCTTCGTATCGTCCTACTCGCCAACCAATGCCGTTAGTTAAAGTAGATGATAGAATTGGTAGTACTGCAATTCCCATTGATCCTGCAAAAATTGTTGGAATTGTTTTTACTAACCAAAGCGATTCGTTTTCTACCGTTACCGACCCTGATGAAGACACCGCCGCTATTGCGCGCCATTTAGTTAACTTTTTTAAAGACGAAGTGGCTCAAAATAAATTGCCAGCTAATTTAGGTCCGCTACAAGCAGGCATTGGTAACATTGCTAATGCTGTAATGATGGGATTACTCGATTCTGACTTTAAAGACCTAACAATGTACTCTGAAGTACTACAAGATTCGACGTTTGACCTAATTGACGCAGGTAAGCTTAGTTTTGCATCGGGCAGCTCAATTGTTTTATCGGAGCGTTGTAATGCGCAAGTATTTAATAACTTAGAGCAATACAAAGACAAGCTAGTGTTACGCCCTCAAGAAATTTCTAACCATCCTGAAATAGTGCGCCGTTTAGGGATTATTGCAATAAACACCGCGCTTGAGTTTGATATGTATGGCAACGTAAATTCAACACATGTTTGTGGCACACGGATGATGAATGGCATTGGCGGCTCGGGTGATTTTGCTCGTAATGCTCATTTAGCAATATTTGTGACTAAATCGATTGCTAAAAATGGCGCTATTTCAAGCGTAGTGCCTATGGCGAGTCATGTTGATCACAACGAACACGATGTTGATATTTTAGTAACCGAGCAAGGCTTAGCTGATTTACGCGGTTTAGCGCCGCGTGAGCGTGCTGTACAAGTTATTAAGCACTGCGTGCACCCAGATTACCGCGACGACATGTTAGATTACTACAATCGCGCTTGTGAGCGTGGTGGGCACACCCCTCATTTACTTGAAGAAGCATTTAGTTGGCATATTCGCCTTGAACAACAAGGCAGCATGAAAAAAGTATCTGTAACCAATGCTCAAGTGCAACTGTCTGCATAAGCATTTTGGTTTATTAAAATTGAATTAGTTAGTTTTATACTTACTTTTGAACCGCACTAGTGTCAGCTCAATCAGCTTTGATTAGTGCGGTTTGATATAAACTGTAAGTCCAAAATAATTTTATACCTACTCTTTGCATACCTTTCTTAATCACCTTTATTACTGTTATTTTATTCACTTAGGTTTAAGTGCTATTACCGTTATTAAGTGTGTAATGTGTTTATTAAAAAAGAGATACTAAAATGGCGTTTGACAGAGGGTTAGAAGAGCGACCTTACAGTAAAACCAGTTAAGGGCTTGGTTTATATTTTGCCTGAAGGTTTTGAGTCTGATTCTGATTTAGCATATTGGATAAATACGTGCGTTAACTTTGTAGAGTCTTTACCGCCCAAACATTTTAAAAAACGACCCGCACTTAAGTAAATTAGCGAAGTATCACCTTAATTAAAATAAGCACTGCAATCAAATTACTGGCGCTATGAGTATGAATAACGCATAATTGAGCGACTGCTCACTTATGCGTTTTTTACTTATGTATGATTCATACTGTTTCAAAAGACGCTTTAAATTTTTTAGTAAATAAAAGAGAGAATGTAATGATTAAAGTAAGCGTATTATACCCAAATAATGAAAGTGCTACTTTCGATATGGACTACTACTGTAAAACACATTTACCCCTAGTTGCAGAGTTAGTTGGTAAAGCGCTTATATCAAGTAGTGCAGATGCAGGTTTAGCAGGTGGCGCACCGGGCGAAGCGCCAACTTATATTGCTATGGGGCATTTAGTGTTTGAATCGGTAGAATCTTTTCAGCAAGCCTTTGCACCTCATCAAGAAGTAATAGCGGCTGATTTAGTTAATTTTACTAACGTGTCTCCAGTAATTCAAATTAGTAATATTGCGGGATAAATTACACGCTAAAACTAATTTAAGAATTACTTAATAACCCCTACTGTATTTAATACAGTAGGGGTTTTATTTTAACTGCAATAAAGGGGCTAGCGCTCCGTTTTAAGTAATATTAGTTCTAATATTTAGATGTATTAAACCTGCCCTTGTGTTGATTGTGAAAATGATAAAAGTTATCATTTAGGTTGTTAGCTATCTACACTTCTCCCAGGAATTATCATGTTTAACCCTAATTATTTGGCATTAAGTATTGCTGCGTCTTTATCTGTTTTTTCTAATATAGCTTTTTCACAACAAAACGACGACATTGAAACTATTGAAGTAACTGGCCGTGCCCAGCAATTTTATCTAGAAACCGAAAGTAAAATTGGGACTAAAACTAATTTAGATCTTATTAAGCTTCCGCAATCGGCTCAGGTTTTAACCGAGCAACTTATTATTGACCAAGCAGCGCGTGACATTACCGATTTGTACCGATCTATTGCGGGAGTGAGCGAATATAGCTACTCAGGCGTAACTTTTCGTGGTTTTAGAGATGACGCAAATGTATTTTACGATGGTGTGCGTGGCGACCCATATTCGGGCTTTGGTGTACCGCAGTTATTTAATGTTGAACGTGTTGAAGTATTAAAAGGGCCAGCCTCTGCTTTGTATGGCGGTGGCGAACCTGGTGGGATGATTAATTACGTAACTAAAAAGCCAAGCTACACACAAAAACGCGAATTAAAGCTTACTTTGGGTAACTACAACACCCGTGGTGCATCACTCGATATGACGGGTGGTTTAAACGATACAATGGCTTATAGATTGGGTGGTTACTATGAAGAGCAAGACAGCTTTCGTAACAATGCAGACTCAAAAAACACCGAGCTGACCGGCGGATTGTTATTTGATTTAAGTGATTCAACAACCCTAACCACAAGTGTTGACTACATTAAACAAGACCTAGGCGGAAACCGCCTACGTGGCGTACCGGTAGATGATAACGGCAACTTTTTAGTTGACCCAAGTTATAACGCTAATGAAGCGGTTGATTATCAAGATATGGAAGCGTTGGTGCTTCAAGCCGAGATAAGTCATTACTTTAGTGATGATTTTTCTGTAAGTAGCACACTGCGTTACATGGATAACGAACGCGATCAAGGCTACCATGAGTCGCAAAGTTGGGTAGATGTAAACGGCGATGGCATTGCCAATATTGACGACGAAACGATTAAGCGTGAATACCGCAAGCAATATCGCGCTAATGAAGAAACAAGCTTAACCTCCGACTTTATTTATAACTTTAGACAAGGACAATTAACCCATCAGTTTTTATTTGGTGGTGATTACCACACCGTTGATACCGAATATGACTATTTACGTGCCCGATATGAGGCCGATGGCGTCGCTAATTTAAATATTTTTAATTTAAACTACGGTGAAACCGACCCAAGCACTTATAACCTCACCGACATGAACCGCGATGGCGTTGATACCGACCGATTTGGTGTGTATGCGCAAGACGTAATTAGCATAGGCGAGCAGTGGACAATAATTGCAGGCCTACGCTATGACCATTTTAAAGAGTTTAATCAAGAAACTGGTTTTAGTTACTCAGATAACGACATAACGCCGCGCGTTGCTGTTACTTATCAACCAGTAGAAAACACATCGGTATATATTAACTACTCAGAGAGCTTTAACCCTACATCGTCAGCCGACCAAGAAGATGTAGAAGGCGAAGGTAATTTAGAACCAGAAACCGGTAAGCAAACCGAGCTGGGTATGAAAAACCAATGGCTCGACGGCAAAATTATGAGCACCTTTGCAATTTACCAAATTAATAAAGAAAACGTGGTAATGAGCAACCCAGACGATACGGGAGCGGGGGATGGAATTGCTGCACTTTTAAATATAGGTGAAGTAGAAAGCCGAGGATTTGAAACAACTTTAGTCGGCGATTTATCAGCGCACTGGACCGTAACGGCTAACTACGCATACAACGATACGCAAGTGGTAGACGGCGTAACGGGTGATACGCTTTCAAATACATTTGGAGATGGTTCGCGCTTTGCTAATGCACCACGCCACCAGGCAGGTTTATGGACTCGCTACGCAATTGATTCAATTGACTCATCAATTGCATTTGGTGCAAATTACGTAAGTGAGCAACTTAGTACCAGTGGCCAAAAAGTAAAACCATTTACTGTATTTGATATGAGCTGGACGAGTCGCTTTGACGACGTATTACTGAGTGTAAATATTAATAACCTGTTTGACAAAGAATACGCGGTTAGTGGATTTAGTGAGCGAAACGGCCACTTTCCTGGCAGCCCTCGTGAAATTATTGGGCAAATAACTTACAAGTTTTAATACTTATTAGCGCGAGAGTCACTCGCGCTTTTTTTAAGTATCGCCTTGCACTTTTTTATCACTATTAAATTTAGCAGCTTCTTGAGTCGTGTTAATAGCCGTAATAGGGAAGGGGATTACAATACCTTCTTTTTTATAGCGTTTATGCAGGGCTTTTATAAAAGCAGATTTAACCCAAAAGCGATTAAAGTATTCTTTAGCTCTAAGCATTACCGTAAAGTTAATGCTTGATCTATCAAAGGTATGAAAAACCACAAAGGTATTGTAATCATCAACACCCCATTCGTGTGAAATAAGTATTTCACGAGCCACTTCAAGTGTTACTTGCTCAACAAATTCTAAATCTGAATCGTAATGCACGCTTATATCAACAGGCACGCTTAGCTCTTTTTCAGGGGAAAAGTAATTAATAATACGCGACTTAGATAATTGGCTATTAGGTATAATAATCATATTGTTAGGTAGCATTTTAACCCATGTAGATCGCCAGCCTATATGATCAACAAAGCCTTGCTCCTTAGATTCAAGCTCAATAAAATCACCCACCCTTATAGGTTTATCTATTACTAGCTGCACGCCAGAAAAAAAGTTTTCGAGGGTAGGTTGCAAAGCAAGGGCAACAGCCAGTGATGTAATACCTAACGAGGCAATAATGGGCGTAATAGAAATACCTAACGTGCCCATTAATACCAGCAAACCCACTGACGATAATGTAACGCGTATCACGCCTTTAATTATGCTTTTTGAATTAAAAACCACGGCTGATTGTTTACCATAGTAATTAATAGTGCCAATAATAAAGCGGTCTAAAAACATAATAAGTGCAAGCAGCGCTAATACAATATTAATGCTATTAAAAGGGATCTGCTGAGAAATAGAAGTACTAATAATGAAGGTGTCGTGCTCTAAAATGGTGAGTAGCACAATAATTGTGCACAGTGTTAGCGGCTTAGATATTGACTCTATTAGTAAAGTATCGAATATAAATTTGGTTTTTGAAGTCCATTTTTTTAGCCAGTACATTACAAAAAAACGAATTAAAAACAGTAGTATAGCTATAAGTAAAAAGGAGGACGCTGCGCTTAACCAAGGTGTGCTGTTAGAAAATTCCAGCGCTTTATTTAGCATAACTTAAACCTGTTCAATATAGTTTTATATATTGCAGCAAGTTATGTACCTTTGTTTGGGTAAAGTAGCTGCCGAGTTTAGTCGGCAGCAAATATTATACTTTTTTGGCTAACCACATACCGCCTAGTATGGCTGCAAAAAATAATAAAAACTCCATTTTAAGAGACACCAATTGAACCAAACCAGGCCCTGGGCATATACCACTTAAACCCCAGCCTAAACCAAAAAGTACTGAGCCGATAATTAAGCGCGCATCAATATTTTTTAAATTACTTAAATTAAACGTTCCTGAAAGAAGTGGCTTCTCTTTTTTTGCAACCCATAACCATGTAAGCATCATTATTAGCATGGCAACAGCCATCACTATAATTAAGCTTGCGTCCCATTGGTTTCCATAGGTAAGAAAGTTAATCACTTTAGCAGGGTTTGTCATCCCGCTAATAATAAGTCCTAAGCCAAATATAAAGCCTATAACAACCATCATAATTGCTTTCATTATTTATCCTACAAGGTTTGCTGTAATGAAGGCGACAAGCATAAATGTGCATGTTGCAACCCAAGAGCGAGCAGAAAAGCGCGACATGCCGCACACACCATGGCCACTTGTGCACCCATTAGCTAAAGTTGTACCAGCGCCAACTAAAAGCCCTGCAACAACAATAAGCCAAGGCGGTAATTGCAATTCGCCTTCTAATAAAGATGGCGCAAATACCCTTACAGCGACTCCTGCCAACAACAACCCTAAAATAAAGTATAACTGCCAACGAGAGTCTGAATTTGCTTTAGCGAATACAGATTTAACAATGCCTGATATACCCGCAATTTTTCCGTATAAAACCAGTAATAACGTACACGCTATACCTATTAATGCACCGCCTATTGCAGCCGATACTGGGGTGAATTCTGTTATCATTTTTAAATTTCCCAAACAATAGAAACGCCTAAACCGGTTTGTTTCATTTCGATTGATAATTGTTGATTAGGCGCTAAGTAGTTAGCACCCGTTACTTTTTTTGCTGGCGAATAAAAAGCCATAGCGTTTAATTGTACCTTGTTGGTAAAAGAATGGCTAAAGCCAGTAGTAAAATGCCACTCTTGAACACCCGGGGCTAAAATATTTAATATAACTTGAGAAGAAGGAATAGGCTGCTCGGTGTAAGACACCCCAAAACGAATTTTTTGTTGCGATGTACGCTGCCACTGATAGCCAAGCTTATAAATAGTCATATCGTTCCAGCCAAACCCAGCGCCGGCGTTAGCTCCTAAAGGCGCTGACATCAAGTTATTGACTGGATTTGCAATACTTTTTACTTCGCTGTAATTTATTTTTTGCCAATCAAATACAACCTGATTACTTGGGGTAAGCTTGTAGGCTGCGCCAAGTTGAAACGAACTTGGCAGATCAAATCCGCCTTGCTCTGCAAATAAACCTTTATAGCTATCAAACTCTTGCATAGACACTGATGAGCGGTAACTTGCCCCCCAGCTTAATGACGAATTTATATCTTGGCTAATACCCAGTTGAATGCCTAGGCCTGTGCTTGTATCGGTGCTATTATTTGTAAGCGCTTCTGGTGATTGCGAAAAAGGAGCAAAGTTTCCAAGCCCTTGCGCTTCAAACTGTTGCACCACGTAAATAGGGGATACACCAAGGCGTGTTTGTTCATTCAACTTATAGCTTACTGTTGGGCTAATAAAGAGTTGTTTTAAATCAACGCCCGTCGTACCAGCGTAAAAAGTCCCCTCAGGAGAGGATTCTGCGCCGTACTCGGTATTCATACCGCCGTTGCCATACACTAATAAGCCAATATTTACTTTTTCATTTAATTGATGGCCAATAGCAAACTCTGGAATTGCAAATACAGTGTTGTCGCTTTTTTGTGTTTTTGCTTCAAGATAAAATGCGCCAGGGTAAAAAGTATCTACTTTTGATGCAGTATATTTTCGTTCAGGTGAAAAAAGCTCTAAGCCCAGAGATAGCTCTGTTCCATTAGGTAAAAAGGTTGCTGGATTATTAGCGCCAGACATTAATTCTTCTGACAGCGCTACACCTGCGCCAGCCATACCTTTGTGGGTCATGCCATAGCCGTGAGTAAAATAACCATTAGTAGCAAATGCACTGAACGAACCTAACGTACACGTTAAAGCTAAACCTGAAATTAACTGTTTTTTCATTTTAGTAAATACATAAAGTTGGAATGGGCGGACAATAGCTAATTTTTGATATTCTAAAAAGGAATTTAAATAGATTAGTTATAATAAAAGGTAATACGGCAATAGTTATAAAGCTAAAATAAATGAGCGTAGATTGCTATTCAATCTTAGCTTAAGTTAAAAGGTTCGCTAACGTATTGAGTTATAGCGATATTTAAGTATGCAATCGGTAGCTATACACTTTGGTATTAAAAGTGTGCAGGTAAAAGGAGGGTTTACGTATCAACAGCAGTTTAAAATATATTTATTAGTTAACGTTTAGCTCATCCAAACAATCACTCTTAAATAACGCCATTGTATGTAAAAGCAAAGCGGCGATTAATATCGCCGCTTTTAAAAATCACATAGATTCGAGCGTTTTACCGCGTGTTTCTTTAATGTATTTAACAACAAAAAATATGCTTATAAGTGCCGATAACGCATAAAATCCATAAGCGCCGGCAAGGCCAATGTTAGCCAGCATAATAGGGAAGGTCATGGTAATTGCAAAGTTAGCAATCCACTGCGCACTGGCAGCAACGGCAAGGGCAGCACCACGAATACGGTTATTAAACATTTCGCCTAATAATACCCATACAATTGGGCCCCAACTTAAGCCAAAAAATACCACAAATAAGTTAGCCATAATAAGTGCAAACGTACCCATGTTATCGCTAAGTGCAAGTTTGCCTGCGTCATCAAGGCCTGCACTGCCAAATATATAAGTAAGCGCGCTTAAGCTGATAAACATACCAATACTGCCTACAAGCAACAGTGGTTTACGGCCAACTTTGTCAACTAGGGCAATGGCAATAAAAGTAGATACAATATTAGTAGTGCCCGCTAATACATTTATAAATAGCGATTGCGACTCATCAAACCCAGCGGCCTGCCAAAGCTCAGAGCCGTAATAAAACACCACGTTAATACCCACAAATTGCTGAAACACACTCAGCGCCACACCTACCCAAACAATTGGGTGTACCTTTTTACTGTTATCAATAAATAAATCGCGAATACTTGGCTTTGTATCGCTATGCAATGAGCGTTTTACATCGCTTATTTGTTTATCTGCATTGTCGTTCGATATTTTACTAAATACTGCTTTAGCATCGTCTACTTTACCTTGCGCTACTAAATAACGAGGCGACTCAGGAATAAACAACACACCGACTAAAAACAGTACCGCAGGGACAAGCTCAGCCCAAAACATCCAGCGCCAAGCGGCTATATCAAGCATTAAAATATTTTGCGCGCTGCCTGCTGCATCAGCAATTAAATAGTTACTTAAAAAAGCAGCAAATAAACCCAGTACAATAGCGAGTTGTTGTAGTGTAGCTAAACGACCACGAAGTGCTGGTGGCGCAACTTCTGCAATGTAAGCTGGCGCTAATACTGATGCAGCACCAATACCTAAACCACCAAATAAACGGTAAAAAATAAACTCCGCAGAGCTTTCGCTAATGCCTGAGCCAAATGCACTAATGGCAAAAATAATCGCAGTGATGATCATAATTGCACGGCGACCAAACTTATCAGCTAGCGGCCCTGCAGCAAGCGCACCTAGGGCGCACCCTAGTAACACAGACGCTACGTTAAACCCCGTAGCCACACTGCTTGAATTAAATGCATTACCGAGCGCCGATACTGTGCCGTTAATAACGCCCGAGTCAAAACCAAATAAAAAGCCACCAATAGCAGCAACGGCCGATATAAATATTACGTAAAAAAGTGAGCACGTGTTTGATGTGCGCGCCGAGCTATTATTCCTCGGCGATAAAGATGATGTCATGATTGTGTGTCCTGATTTTTATTATTGTGTACTGTACTATATTGAAGCGCTTGGATCTGCGTAATTTAAACGAATTTTATCTGGGCTAATTCTTTCATAACTAATATTAAAATTATTATTTAATACTTCTAATAAGCCCTTAACATCGCCTGTTTTAAACATACCAGCGACTTGTACCCTTGTTAAACGCTCATCATCAGAAAGCTCAAAGTCTATATTCGTATATCGACTAATCTCGGCCATGGCATCGGCAAGAGATTCGCCTCTAAAAATAAGGCTTCCTTTACGCCAAGAAAGACTAGCCGCTACATCTATAGGGTCTACTTTTTCAACGTGCTTAGCTATTTTACCTTTGAAACTTAAATCGAGCTTTTCACCTTTAGAAACTGCTGTAGAGTTATTTGATAAAAATTTACCAAGCTTATTTGTTCCATTTTTTTGGAGGTTTGATGGTTGCGAACTAGTTTGTTCGGCAACAAGCACTTTGCCATCAGTGACTATTAACTCTATTTGTTTTTTACCCACTTCAACATTAAACGCAGTGCCTACTGCCTGAATAACTTTATCACCAGCAATAACACTTAAAGGCCGTGTCTTATCATGCGCCACATTTATATGTATCTCGCCCCGCAGTAAGTTAATTACTCGAGAGTCTCGGGTATATCTTATTTGTACAAAGCTATTAGTATTTAATGTGATTTCACTTTTATCTGGCAAAATTATGTCTTTGCTTTCACCTACACCCGTTTGAAAGTTAAGTTGCTTAGCGACAACAGCTGACTGATTAACGGGATAAAAAAATGAAAAATTAAATGCTTCTTGAAAAAAGCTAAGTGCAACAGCCAATAAAACAGAAGCGGCCGTTGCACCTAACCACACAGGGAGGCGTTTTTGTCTAGATTGTGATTGCGGGAATAGATCAGATAAGCGGCTAAGTTCACCCATCTTGTCCCATAGGTGTGCAACTTCAAGCAATACTTCGACGTTTTTATATGACTGAGCTAACCATAGCTGCAATGCGTCTTTTTCGGGTTTAGTTAAACCTCTATCGAGCTTGGCAAGCCATTCACTAGCACAATCAAGGCGTGCGTCTTCGACGGCCTTATTATTTCGTTCGCTTATATGGTGGACATTACTCATGACTACCTCCAGCACTTTTTTGTGAAGAAGAGTTCGGTTTGCCATACACACTTTTTTCAGATTGACGCATAAACTGCGTACAACGTTTTACGCCGGTTGCTATATGTTTTTCCACGGTACTTTCACTAAGGTTTAATTGAGCAGCAATTTCTCGCTGCGAATAACCATACACTTTTTTTAATACAAACACTTTACGGCATTGAACAGGCAAAAGCCTGACAGCTTCACAAAAATTTGAAAATTCGCAATCGGTTAGCGCATTTTCGTACATTTCGTCTTTCTGATGTTCTGCTAAGAGTTGCTCTAATGCTTCCATGTTGTCGATACTATCGACTAGTCGTATATTGGCTTGCTTTTGATAATCGAGCGCTAGGTTACGCGCCGTTTTATAAATAAAAGATTTTGGTGAGCTAATGTTTTCAGTGTTTTTTATTTGACAAATTCGCACGTAAGTTTCTTGCACAATGTCTTCAATTTCATGTGGAGGTACTATGCGTGCCACTACATTTGAGAGACCTTTGCGCGAGGCCAGATAAGCCTTATAAAATAGTGTGTCTTTTGTCATTGAGTGTGTGTCTCGTGTGTGTGTGGTTTTGGCAATTGTTGTTATTGTTTTGCCATTACAGCTTAAGACGATTGGTAATAAAAAATCCGCTACTCAATTTTAAAATAAATTGTTTTTCTATTTGTAAAATTGCAGGCACTATCAATCCTTGTTGTTAAAAGCTTGTAATTTGAATACCAAGTGTACTACAGTTTTTCAAATTATTAACACGTATAGGCTAGCTCTATAATTATACGTGTTCATATAACCAATTAATTAATATAAAAATATATTTAACTTTTTTAGTTGAAACCCCACAACATTTTTTTGCACACCAAAAAATAATAAAGGTTTAGTAATAATAAGTATGGCTAGTCAAAAAAATAAATTATTTGAAAAAAATAAAAAATATTTATGGAGGAAAATAAAAAGTCACTCGTCTTCATTCTGTGTATGGCCAAAAACTATACGCATGGAATGTATACATTTGCCACTTTGTTTACCGCTATATGTGCTTGTTTTTAGCTTAGTCACCACAGAGGTGAAAGCGAGCTCGGTGGACGAAAAAGCAATGTTTAACATTCCTCGACAAAGGGCCGATTTATCGCTAATAAACTTTGCCGAGCAAGCCGATATTACTTTGCTTTTTCCGTTGGATAAAATTCAACAGTTACAAACAAATACTATTACTGGCGAGTATTCAATAATAAATGCATTACAGATTTTACTCGACAGTACCGGCTTGCAAATGCAAGTTAGCGAAGATGGGCAAATTTCTATTTTAATAGACCCTAGCTTCGAGAGAACTGACAACATGGCTAACTATAAAAAAAATGGCGTGTCGAGTGCTGTACTAGCTGTATTAAGCACAATGGCAACCCTTCCTGCAGTTGCAGAAACAGCAGTACAAGATCCAGAAATAATAGAAGTACGCGGAATTAGAGGCTCGCTTGGTCGAGCCATGGATGCAAAAAGAGAAGCCGGTGGCGTGGTTGACTCCATTTCAGCAGAAGATATTGGTAAATTTCCTGACACAAATTTAGCCGAGTCTTTGCAACGTATTACTGGGGTTTCAATAGACCGTTCAGGCGGCGAAGGGCAGCTTATTACGGTGCGTGGTTTTGGCCCGCAGTTTAATACTGTACTAGTAAACGGACGCCAAATGGCATCAGAGAATCAAAGCCGTGCATTTAGCTTTGATACCATTGCATCAGAATTGGTTAAAAGCCTAGATGTATTTAAAACCTCAACGGCCACTATGCAATCTGGTGGTATTGGCTCAACAGTAAACGTTAATACGGCGCGTCCATTTGCGATTAGTGGCTTTAAAATAGCGGGTAGTGTTAAAGGTATTTACGATGAAAATAGCGAAGAAACCACACCAGAAATTTCAGGGTTAATTAGTAATACATTTAATGATGACACACTGGGTTTGTTGTTTGCCGTTTCTCGCCAAGAGCGCGAAACACGCTTAAACCAAGCTCAAGTAGATGGATGGCTCGAAAACGTCGGTGTTTCAAACCCGCAAACTCAAAGTGGGCAAGCTTACAGTGGTAATATATTTTCGCCACGCAATTACGATCACAAAGTTACTACAGAAACACGCACACGCACTAATGCCAACTTAGTTATTCAGTATGCGCCATCAGATGATTTAGTGATTACTGCTGACGCACTTTACTCCGATTTTGATGTAGAGGCCGATACAACTTCATACGGGCACTGGTTTACAGCACCAAACTTAGAAGGCTTTGGTGATGCAGCGGGGCCAACTGTTGACGAAAATGGCACTGTAGTTGATTTATACCAAGAAGTTGGTCTTGCCACCGATATGCACGCTAAAAAGTTTGACCGTCTAACAAATTCAAGTGCACTTGGTCTTAATTTTGATTGGCATGTAAACGATAACTTAAATATGAAGTTTGATTTGAGCCACTCAAAAGCCGAGCGTGAGGCTAATAATGGCGGTGGCGATCAGCTATCGTTGATTGGCTATGCTAACCGAGTGCGCTTTGAAGTAGACGGTGGCATTTTGCCTTACGCCAGTGAATTTTCCTCAGCTAACCCTAATATTTATAGTGGCCAACAAGAACTGAATGGTGTGGCTTACGATCCAGGGGTAACGCCTGATGGAGTGTCTAATCATTTAGATACAGCAAATAGCCGAGCACATGTAATGCTCCGCCGTGGTTGGGCTGTTGAGGATACGGTTGATCAATTTCGTTGGGATAGTGTATGGAATAACGAAGGTACATCGGGGTTAATCGCGGTTAAATTTGGTGCCATGTATTCAACTGAAACTAAAAACCTTGATCGTTGGGACAACGAAGGCGTAGGTATTCACTGTACCTTTTGTGGTTACCCAGATGACCCAAGTATGGATGGCTTAGCGCAATTTGTATTTGACGCAGGAGATGACTTTTTAGGTGATGTGAGCGGCAGCGGTCGTATGCCAACGTCATGGCTTGCACATGATGGAGAGGCAAACTTTGCGTACCTT
Organism: Pseudoalteromonas sp. NZS71; assembly: GCF_015864715.1. Taxonomy (NCBI): domain Bacteria; kingdom Pseudomonadati; phylum Pseudomonadota; class Gammaproteobacteria; order Alteromonadales; family Pseudoalteromonadaceae; genus Pseudoalteromonas; species Pseudoalteromonas sp. NZS71. Next base: position 54,219 of record NZ_JADYWS010000017.1, read on the forward strand.
GAGCAAATAGCTGCGGCGAATGGTCAGCCTATTAGTTTTGATGCAGTTAAACGCAATAAATCGTTTGAAATAACAGAAGATACATTTTCATTTTACACTGAATTTGACTTTGAGGCCGAGCTAGCTGGCATGCCGTTATATGCATCTGCTGGTTTTAGATACGAAAGTACCGATGTAAAAGTAAAAGGCACAGATGAGCCAGTTAGCGCGCTAACTATTTTAGATAAAACCGAGATGTTGGCTAACTTTGGTGCAGTAAAAAATATTTCATCAAGCTCAGATTACGAAGCTATTTTGCCTAACTTTAGTGTAAAGCTTGAAATTAATGACGATTTGATAGCCCGTGCTGCCGTATCACAAACGATAACGCGCCCAACGCTCGATAGTATGTCGCCAGTGACTGTTATCGAAACTACTCGCCAAGGTGGCAACTTAACATCAAGCTCAGGTAATCCTGCACTTGAACCATTTACCTCCGATAACTTAGATTTATCACTAGAGTGGTACTACGCCGACGCAAGTTACTTATCAGCTGGTTACTTTAGAAAAAACGTTGCTAACTTCATTATAAACACCACTGAAGACTTAACGTTCGAGCTTGCTGGTGGTGGGTTACTTACAGACCCTTCTACAGGCAATGATGTAGATAACTCTGATGCTGCCGACTCTACAGCCGTGTTTACCAATACGTTACCAAATAATAGCGAGTCGGCAATTGTTGACGGCTGGGAGCTGGCTCTACAGCATAGTTTTGATAGTGGCTTTGGTTTTATGGTTAATGCGACATTTGTAGACAGCGATGCAGAACTAGATCCTGCAGATATAACTCAAGTATTTGCATTAACAGGCTTAAGCGACTCTTATAATGTGGTTGGCTTTTATGAGAATGGCCCATTTCAGGCGCGTTTAGCCTATAACTGGCGTGATAGTTTTGTACAGTCGCTTACGCAGTTAAATGGTGATGGTGTCACTATAGTGGAAGACTATGCACAACTCGATGCCAGTGGAAGCTATGATATTACCGAAAATGTATCGGTGTTCTTTGAAGGTATAAACTTAACCGAAGAATACGTACACAAACGTGGTCGCTTTTCTAATCAATTACTAATGGTTGAAGATAGCGGGCGACGTTTTGCGTTAGGTGTTCGTGGAAGTTTCTAACTTAAATAATAAAAGTGGCTTTTACATTTAGTAGTAGCCACTTTTTAAATATGCCTTTATAGGTAACAAGTATGAACCAGAAAAATAAAAAAATAAAAACAGTGGTTGTCATTGGTGGTGGTATAGCAGGCTGGCTAACAGCAGGTCGATTAGCGGCACATCATAAGAGTAATACGCCCGATGGTCTTAACGTTGTGCTAGTTGAATCTCCAAATATACCAATTATAGGTGTTGGCGAAGGCACGTGGCCCACTATGCGCAGTACATTAATAGCGCTTGGTATTAGCGAAACCGATTTTATACGCGAGTGTGAAGCAAGCTTTAAGCAAGGAGCAAAATTTGCCAAATGGGTGGATGGCAGCGATGATGATTTTTACTATCATCCATTAGTTCTGCCGCAGGGCTTTTCAAAAACCGATATGGCAGGGCATTGGTTAAATAACACAGCAGAGTCAACGTCTTTTTCAAACGCAGTGTGTTACCAAGAAGCTATTTGTGAGCAAGGGCTTGCCCCTAAAACAATTTGTACACCAGAATATGCTGCTATAGCCAATTATGCCTACCATTTAGACTCTGTAAAATTTGCTGTTTTTTTACAAAAACACTGTACGCAGCAGCTTGGCGTTAAACATATTTTAGCCGATGTAACGCAGGTCAATAGTGCTAAAAATGGCGATATTGCAAGCGTTACCACAAAACAACAAGGTGAAATTAGCGGTGATTTATTTGTCGATTGCACCGGCTTTTCATCATTGTTATTAGGCGAGCATTACAAGGTTCCCTTTAAGCCCTGCGATGACGTGCTGTTTATTGATACCGCCTTAGCAGTGCAAGTCCCTTATGAGGATGAAGATGAGAGCATTGCGTCTCACACAATTTCAACTGCGCAAGAAGCTGGTTGGATTTGGGATATAGGCTTGCAACACCGTCGTGGTGTTGGTTATGTGTATTCCAGTAAATATAGTACTGAAGCCCAAGCAAGAGAAAAACTCAAAGAGTACGTGGGCGATAAAATCGATTCACTCACCATCAGAAAAATCCCTATTAAAAGTGGCCATCGCTCACACTTTTGGCAGAACAACTGTGTTGCAGTTGGGCTTTCGGCTGGCTTTTTGGAACCGCTTGAAGCTTCTGCATTGGTATTAGTAGAAATGTCAGCGCAGATGATCAGCGAACAACTCCCCCACACCCGCGATATTATGGATATTACCGCCAAGCGCTTTAATGAGACGTTTAGTTATAGGTGGGAAAAAATAATCGACTTTTTAAAGTTACACTATATTTTATCAACCCGTGACGATAACGCATTTTGGAGCGATAACAGAGACCCAAAAACGATTCCTCAAAGCCTACAAGATCTAATGAAATTATGGCAATACCGCGCCCCTGCTGACCACGACTTTACAAGTAACAATGAGGTGTTTCCAGCGGCGAGTTATCAATATGTTTTATATGGTATGGGCTTTAAAAGTGACTACAGCACAACTGCCTATATGCTTAAAGACACTGTTTTTGCTAAAAGTCAGTTTGATAAAAATAAAAGCATGATAAACCAAGCAGTCACTAACTTACCTAGTAACCGAGAATTGTTAAATAAAATTAAGAATCATGGCTTTAGCACTATTTAGCTTAAAAATTTACACATAAAAACAATAAAGAGACACACATGGAAAATTTAGTCGCATTAGAGCAAAGTGCTCATCAGCATATAAAAATAGATACACAAAAAGCACAATCACACGCTGAAAACATTAATATGATCCCTGTTGTTATGGCGGAACTTAATCAAATTGCCGTTCAGCAGCCTATAGTTTTTGCAAAAAACTCAGAAACAGGGGAGTTTACACTCAATGCTTTATTAGGCTTTGAGCAACATGAGAACTTGTTTTATCAGAACTCGCAGTGGCAGGGCGTGTATTTACCGCTTCAATTACAGCGTCAGCCATTTTTTGTTGGTGATACTCATGCGCAGCAAACTCAATACCCTGTGTGTATTAATTTAAATAGCCCAGCAGTCGTTAATAATCGAGCGCAAAGCCAGAATAATTTAGAACCAATTTATACCCAAAGCGCAGAAGAAAGTAGCTATTTCAAACAAATAAAGCAGTGTTTAGGGCATTTACTACAGGGCGAAATAGACAATAAAAAGTTAATTGATACCTTGTTACAGCATGATCTACTGCAGCCATTATCGCTTGAGGTAACGTTTCAGAACAGTCAAAAAACAAAGTTAAACGGCCTATACACTATTAACCAAGAAAGACTCGCACAACTTAATAGTGATCAAATTACGCTTTTACATCAAAGCGCTTTATTACCCGCTATTTATACTGTTATAACCTCACTTGGCCAAATATACCCATTGATAGAGCGTAAAAATGCAGTGCTTAATTTAGCCGATGATTGATTTTAAACTAAACGAAAATACGGCGTTACACATACATACTGTAGGGGAAGAGAAAACCCCAATTATTGTTATTGATGATTTTGTAAATAATGTAGATGCGCTTATTAATTTTGCTGTGTTTTCTCAAAGTGCTAGAGAATCGTTTTGCGCACAAGAAAGTGATTTTTACCCAGGAGTAAGAAAAGCAGCACCGCTTAGTTATATCGAGCGGTTAAAAGCGCTTGCGCCAATTATTAATTCGCACTTTGATATGGCGGATAAAAGCGAGTTTGATGTAATTCTTTCTGCTTTTTCAATTGCATGCACTGAGCCTGATAAGCTCAGGCCAATACAAATGCTCCCTCATTTTGATACACCTAATATGAATCAACTTGCTATGGTGCACTTTTTATGTGATGAAACTCATGGTGGCACTTCATTTTATAAGCATAAATCCTTAGGGTATGAACGTATAACAAAAGAGCGGCTTATGCTTTATAGGCAAGCTATTAAGCAACAAGCCATGGCGCAAAAGCTTCATAAAAATCCACAATATATAAATGGAAGTACAACTTTGTTTGAGCAAGTTTACAGAGTAGAGGCAAAGCTAAATCGCGCAGTTATATACCCAAGTAACTTATTGCATTCCGGTAATATAAACGCGTCTAATGGTTATGCCTGCGACCCAGTTAATGGGCGTTTAACTATCAGTAGCTTTGCTGTTTTACGCTAGCTTTTTTATTACCGACTAAAACTCTCAAAGTACTCTTTTTGCAATTCTATAGTAAGCGCTTTAGGGCGAATGCATTGTACTAGGCTGTATACTTCTTCTTTTGTGTAACCTGCCGAATTTAAAATAAGCGCAGCGACCAACCCTGTGCGGCCTGTACCGCCTTTGCAATGTATGGCAATGGTTTGTTTGTGTTGTATGGCCTGTAATATATCGGTTTTGTGGGTGTTCCAGCTTGATGTAAAAGGTTGCTTGGGTGCTTCGTCGTCATTTATAGGTAAATGAAACCAGGTTATATCGTGCTTATTGCACTCGCTATTAATTGTTTCTACGTTGTTTTTTTCAAGCTCCTTTTGCGGCATAAGTGAAAGCAGCATGTGAGTGCCAGCCGCCTTTAATGTAGCGATTGAATCAGCTAGGTTTTGTGTTTTTGTGCCTGGGCAGGGCGTAAAAATAATATTTGCGCCGTTATTGAGTGATAAAACATCGTGCGGATGCGCGCTCATGGTAAGTCCTTTATTTTTAATGAATTTGCTTTAATAAGCTCACTATAACGTGTTTTAGTTACAAGTTTAAGATTGAATAATAAGCATAAATACTAGATACTGTTTTTATATACAGTTATGGCGATATTATGAAAAAAGAATTACCAGCAAAATACTATTTAGCGCATTTTAGAGAGCTTATTGAGTTTGTAACTAGTAAATGTATGCATTTACTTGAGCCTAAACATAGTGAATTTATTAGTAAAATTAACCAGCTAGATGAACAAAGCCAGTGCATGTTGGCGCGTGTGTACTCGCGAAAGCCTTATTTGGTGCAGGCGCAATCGCTTAATTATGAAGAAATAACATCACCGCATCAGGCTATTTATACGCTTAAAAAAGCCGATATTTTATTTGAGCCAAACGAGCAGCATTATTCGCAGCTTTTAGCGCACTTAACCAAACCTTCTTTGGTTGAGTTGCTAAGTAATTACGACGAGCAAATAAGCTTTAAAAAGAGCGCCGGTAAAGGCGCGCTGGTGGATATTGCGCGTGAGTTTTTTAAAGCATGCCCACAAGAGCTTGCGCCACTTTATAGCCAGTATGTAATTAATAACCGCAGTGATTACTACGAGTATTTTGAGTTTTTATTTGCAGGCAAACTAAGCAGCGGCGATGTAAATCATCAAAATCGTTTTGTAATGCGAGACTTAGGCTTAACCGCTACACGCGAAGGGCACAGTGAGAGCTTGTCACGCTTTGAAACACTTGAAGAAGCGCAATCAAACTATTTACTAAACCGTTACCGGTTAGCATTTAAAAACATTACAGATGAGAGCGACTATGCTGCTTTAGCGTCGCAGGTTTTAGTGCAAGCTACACATGGTGCCATTGCCGTTGTATTAAAAAATAAATTATTAGTTAGGCTTTATAGGCAGCTAAAAACAGTTGATAGCGAACTTGCTTTTAGTTTGCTTGAAGGGTGCGTGGATGATAGCGAAGCACAAGAAATTCAAATAAGAGAGCAATACAGGCTTGGCAATAAAGAGTGGGTAAAAGCTCGATTAGAAGCCATTATCGAAAATCCACTTACTGATGATTTACTTTATTTTGCTGACGATTTTTTAATGCGTAAGTTTAATAAAAAAACACGTTCGCGTTTAAGTGCCATGCTTGCCGACACCCAATGCGTGCTAGAAATAGATGAGCTGTACCGAGGTGAAGTAGAGCAGGGCGTAAACGATTATTATACTCGCCAAGGTATGGCTGTATTTAATACCGAAAACACGCTTTGGCAAAGTTTGTTTGGTTTAGTATTTTGGCATGAGTTATTTGTGGAGTCGCCTTATCCGCCATGCAATGAGTTTGATATTTATCCGCAAGTATTAAGGCTTGGTAATTTTTATGAAGCGCAGCAAACACAGATAAATGAGCGCTTAGCACAGTGCCAAACGCCGCAAGCATTACTTAATTTGGTATGCAAAAATGCAGCGCAATACTTTGATCAGCCCAATGGCTTATTTAGATGGCGCAGCAATTTATTAGAGCCACTAGAAGCGCTTATTTTAAACAGCCCACTTGAGGCATTAATTACTCATTTAACGGCTATGAGCAAACATTATTTACAGCTAAAAGACGGCTACCCCGACTTAATGGTTATCAATAATGGCCAAGTACATTTTGAAGAGGTAAAAGCCCCGGGCGACAAACTTAGGCGCAACCAATTAACTACTATTGATAATTTAAAAAATGTGGGCTTTACAGTACACATTGCTGCGGTTAAATGGTTTGTAGATCCACACCGTATTTACAGTGTGGTCGATATAGAAACCACGGGCGGCTTAAAAGGCGGTAACCGTATTACCGAAATTGGCCTTGTAAAAGTACAGCACGGAAAAGTAATTGATACCTGGACAAGCTTAGTTAACCCCGAGCGCCATATACCCGGATTTATAACGTCACTAACTGGTATTAGCGACAGCATGGTTTATAACGCGCCCGTATTTGCAGAGGTTGTAAAGCCACTAATTGATAAACTAGCAGGCAGTATTTTTGTAGCCCATAACGTTAATTTTGACTACGGCTTTATTAAAAAAGAATGCGAGATGGCAGGGCACTTTTTTAAAATGCCAAAAATGTGCACCGTGGTTGAGTCGCGCAAAGCGTTTAAAGGCTTAAAGTCGTATTCGCTTGGTAACCTTAGTACGCATTTTAATTTAAATTTAACCAGCCATCACCGCGCATTGGCCGATGCAACTGCCACTGCCGAGCTGTTATTGCTGATCCAAAATAGTGAAACGCTAACGCCGTAGGGTATTAGCTTACCTTTAAGTATTTGAAATTTAGTTAATAAGTGGTTTTATTGTAATTTTTTAATTTATTTTTGGAATAAAGTGTTTTTGTAAATCGTCTTCTTTATGTCAATCCGACAAACTAGAGGACAAAACAATGACTAAATTAAATAAAATTGTAAGCGTAATGATGTTAAGCGGTGTGTGTACTTTTACAGGTGCAGTGCACGCCGCTGATATTGAAATATCTCAGTCAACGTCGGCGCAGCAACAAACATCTACATCTATTGCGCTTTCACAAAACGGTTTAACAGCCAGTGGTAGCAATGATACAAACGCATCTAGCAATACACAAGTAACGGCTGATGACTCGCAAAATACAGATTCAACGGCAAATAATACACAAACTCCATCGCAAGAAAGCAGCGAGGCCGCAGAGCCTGCAAATTCATTAGTGGCCTCTGGCAGCTCATCTTTAAATAACGTATTAAATGCATCGGCATCGTCTTTAAATGCCACAGGCAATACCACAGTCAATACAGCACTTGATGTAACAGCGCAGTTAACCTCATCGGCGGGTAATTTAACGACTGCAGTGAGCCAGTCGTCATTACTTGGACTTACCTCTGATCAAGCCGCTCAGCCCGATACTACCGATACACCAACAAGTGCCTCTTTACTTTCAAACGTGGGCAGCGCTACCGATTCAGTAACTCAAGCTGATGCAGCGAGTGCGCTTACAAACCAATTAGCAATTACTAATACGGCTGCAAACTCAGTGAGCTCTGCACTGCAAGTAGGTGATGCAATTAATACCAGTAATGAAGTTGTAAGCAGTGTTCAGCAATCTTTAATTGCCAGCGTGCAAGATAGTACGGTTAGCAGTTTACAAAGTACGGTACAGCAAAGTGTTAGCGGGCAGGTGAGTGCAGCGGTCACTGATCAAATTAGTAACGATGTAGCACTTAGCACTGCAAGTGAAGTAGTAACCAACATTACTAACGATTTAGACCTAGGCCTTTAATACGCGCGTGTTTGCACAAATGCCGAATAGGGAAACCTATTCGGCCTGTTGGAGAATAAATATGAAAGCAGTTATAACCGCCACATTGTGTGTTTTTAGTGCCCAAGCGGTGCTTGCACAAACCAACCACGTTAAAACACCTGAGCAAAATAAACCCTTTAAAAGTAGCTTTGAGCTAAATGCAGATGCAGAAGTTGGGGTATTAAGCAATTCAGCGCTCTCTGTTCAGGAGCTTGACGATATTTCGTCGCAAAGCGACAGCGGCATAAAAACCGCAGCCGGTGTTAATGCAAAATGGCAATTAACCAAAGGCGCTAAATTAACTTCAAGCTACCGGTTTGAACAGCAAGACTACGATGAGTTTGATCAATACGATTTAGACCTTCATCAATATGGTTTAGATGGCAGCTACAGCTTTAATAGCCATGAGGTAGGGGTTCGTTACGATGGCACAAAAGCAAATGTAGATGGCGAACCATTTTTACATTTTAATCAAGCCAGCGCTTACTATGGCCATTTTTTAAACCCGCATACGTATTTACGTATGAGCATAAAAAACAAAGCTAAACGTTTTGCTACTGCAAAAGCACGTAATGCTGATGGCGTAGATGCCGATGTAGCGCTTTATCATTTTATAAATAATGGGCAAACCATGCTAATGGCAGCGCTAAGTGCCGATAAAGAAAACGCCGACGACAACCAGTACGACTTTAACGGCTACGGCTTTACTACTAAAGTTACGCACAAATTTACGGCCTTTAATGTGGCTAACAAAGTGGGGGCTGGCTGGCGTTATCAAAATAAAGATTACGATGAGCAAACAACGGATGATTTTTTTGAGCAAATACCGTCGCGAGATGAGCACCGAAATGTAGTTAATGCGTTTTATAACGTAGCTGTGTTTGAGCACGTAACACTAATAGCCGAGGCTGAATATGGCGATTACCAATCAAAGCTTAGTAGCAATACCTATACTCAGTCGGTTTTATCGGCGTCAGTTAAAGTGCACTTTTAGGTGGGTAAATGGCGCCATAACCAAAGGTGGCGTCTTTGCCTTGCTCGCCTAAATCGACGGCCAGCGAAGTAAGCTCGTTAAGTGCTTTAGTTTTATTATTACCATGCTTTAACAATAAACAACTTAATGCCGCGCTTACATGCGGCGCCGCCATTGACGTACCCGACTCCCTACCAAATTTTCCATTACTTTGGCTTGTAACAACATTTACACCAAGGGTTGTAAAGTCTATGTAATCGCCTTTATTTGACCATCTATAAATGTGGTTTTTTGAATCAATAGCACTTACCGCTATCACGCTTTTATATGCACCTGGGTATAACGGCTGCGACGCCGGGCCTTGATTACCCGCAGCAGCTACAATTAAACCATTTTGTTTTATTGCTGCAGTAATACTTGCTTCTAAAATTGCGTTATTTGGCCCCGTTAGGCTCATATTTATTACGGGTATTTTATTGCTGACTAGCCAGTTAAGTGCTTCTACTATGGCAAATAATGTAGCCCCTTGTGCATATTCAGATTGTCTATAAAACACCTCTGCACTGTAAAGCTCGGCACTGCTTAAAAGCGGGCTGAGCGATGCTCCTTTACCTGTAATTAACCCCGCTATGGCGGTGCCGTGTAAATTTGGCGAGCTTAACCCTTTAGGTAAAAAGCTTTGCGTGGTGATATTTGCGCCTTTAAAAGCACTGTGTTTGGTATTAATGGCGCTGTCGATCATGCCAATTTTTACACTTTGTGTGCAGTAGGGGGCAATAGACTTATTTGGTGTTACTTTTGCGGTAGGTTCGCCTGTTTGCGCTTGGTAAATGTGGTTTCGGTCAAGTATTGCAGACTCATCTAAGTTAAGCGCTTTTAATAACTCACTTTTAGAATTAACACCTTGGGGTACGTTAAAGCGCACTAAGCTCATGTTAAGTGCGTTGTAATTTTTTACCGATACAATGGTTACATTTTGCTGCTTTAGGGTATTAAGTTGTTGGCTATTTGCCATTAATAACCATTGGCGCTCTATTGCTCTAAAGCCGTTTTCAAGCTCTACTTCAACAAATGCAGTGTTTTGGCTATTTATATTAATGTTAAGCACATTAGGTAAGCTGCTAATTGGCTCACTTATTTGTGCTTTTAGTTCATCAATCGATATTTGTGGTACAGGCACTGGGAGCGGCAGGCGTTGTGCTCGCTCTATAGTTTGCTCAATACGCTGCTCTATTGGGCTTAGCTGCCCAAGCACCTGATCGACTCTTACTATGTTGGCTGAACTCGTTGCGCTAAATATGCAAAGCGAGGCGGCTATTATGTGTTTAACGCGTGTGTTTTTAATATTCATAGTGGGTTACTTCTATTAAATTTATTATGCTGGTTAGTTAACGTTTAACACATAGAAATATTTCATTATTTAAATTATTTGGGAATAAATGTTTTTTTGAATCGTCTTCTTTATAAAAGGGGTAAAAATCAATGAACGAAATATTAAAAGCCTTATTGCCCATGCTTAGGCGTTTTGCCTATTCGCTAACGGGTAGTAAAGCAGATGCAGACGATGTAGTGCAAATAACAATTGAAAAACTATTAGTAAAAGGCATTCCGGATGACGTTGAGCCTGCTAAGTGGGCATTTAAAATTTGCCGTAATGTGTGGATAGACGAATACCGCTCACGCAAGGTAAGGCAAAATAAGGCTCAGGCCGATATTTTACCAGAGCCAATATCAAGTAATGAGCACCAAACACTCGAAAACAAACAAATGCTTAAAAATGTAAATACAGCACTTGGGCAATTACCCGAAGAGCAACGCGCCATAGTATCGCTGGTGGCACTGCAGGGCATGGCCTATAAAGAAGTAGCACATACGCTAGATATACCTATAGGCAGTGTAATGAGTAAATTATCGCGCGCACGCAGTACACTTTATAACTTAATAAAACCCGACTTTAAAAAGGAGCAAGTATGAACATTAACGACGAAACTCTTAGCGCCTTTTTAGACTCAGAGCTAAGCGAGGACGAAATGGAGCAAGTGCGTAAAGCCCTTGAAACCGATGATGCGCTAGTAATGCGACTTGCAGAATTTAGCGAAGTAGACATGCTAGTAAAGGAGCACGCAATAAGTATTGACGACGCACCACTTAGTGACTCGTTAGCTAAAACGGTTGCAAAGCTTGATACAACAACGACAAAAAACACGTTAAATAGCAATGTAGTAACGTTAAGGCCTTGGCAAAAGGTTAAGCAGTCGGCTAATAAAAGTTTAGCAATAGCTGCAAGCGTTGCCGTGGTATTTGGTATTGCAATGACGAGCTATTTACAACCCAATGAGTCGCAAAATTTAGTAGCCAGCAATACCGCCTCAGCCCTTAACACACAACTAAGTAGTGGTGTGTTTGAGCAAAGTGATGGCTCAGTATTTAGTGCGCAGCTTAGTTTTAAAAATCAGCAAGGTGAGCTTTGTAGGCAGTATGCACTAAGCTCAAATAATACAACGCAAACAAGCATTGCTTGTAAAACGCAAAGCGGTTGGCAAATTAAAGCGCAAACAGCCACGCAGCAAAGTAACAATGGCGCGCAATATCAAACGGCGTCTAATAACAGTGAGTTAGATGCTGTTATAGGTAGCATGATCAGCGGCGCACCACTAGATAGAGCGCAAGAACAGCAAGCAATTAGCGCAAAGTGGCAGTTAAACAAATAATAATGTGTATAAAACGTGGTGAACTATGAAAACATCTATTTTAATTATCAGTATTTTACTTATGGCGGGCTGTGCATCTAAACCGGATTACCGCGCCGCGAATAATGGATCGCAAGGTTATAGCGAGCAAAAAATTAGCGACGATCAATACCGAGTCGAGTTTAAAAGCGTATCAAACAACGTAGCCGATGCCGGTGACTATGCATTATTACGCGCGGCTGAGCTTACACAAGCGCAAGGCTACGACTGGTTTGTTGTAACTAATAAAGAAACCTTTGTTGAGTCTAAATCGCAAGCTCCTGCGTCATCTATTAGTGCATCACAAAGCCAGCAATATGAGCGAAGCTGTGGTTTATTAACTTGCGAAACACGCGCTAGCCCAACAAGCAGCGTAGGCGTACAGTTAAGCAACAATGATAAACGCAAAGAAGTGCACACCCTGATTGATATTAAAATGGGCAAAGGCATTAAACCAAGCGAAAACAGTTTTAGCGCCCAAGACTTAATTGAAAATTTAAGCAAAAAGGCGCAAAAGTAAGCGTTTGGTAAAAGCGCTTGATATAAGCACTTAGCTTGTTTTAGCTAAGTGCTTTTTTCGTGGTAAAAAACCAGTAACCAACATAGTACCCACAATGACAAATAATGCGCCGAGTAACGTATTTGGCCCAATTTGCTCATCTAAAATTAAATGTCCCCAAAATATGCCAAATAATGGAATTAAAAATGTAACCGTGAGTGCTGAGGTTGGGCCAATATCGTCGATTAATTTAAAAAATAAAATATAAGCAAGTGCAGTACACATTACTCCTAATACAAGTACACCTAGCATAACGTTGGTGCTTGGTATTTCTCGTATTGGCATAAATAAGATAAGCGGCAATACCATAAAGCTTGAAGCCCACATTGAGCCATGGGCGTTATCGAATGGGGCCAGTTTAGGCGCGTTTTTAGTGTAATGCGATGCAATGGCATAGCAAAGTGATGCGCTTAATGCCGCTACTATGGCCAAAATTGATTGGCTATTTAATACAAAATGATTTTGCCCAACGAGTATTGCAACGCCTATTAAGCCAAGTAGTAAACCAAGCACCATACTTTTATTGGGCTTTGTTTTCGTCCATAAAATTCCAACTACAACACCCCATATTGGTGTTGTAGAATTTAAAATTGAGAGTGTGGATGCGCTAATAGTTTGAGCTGCGTAAGCAAAAAATAAAAACGGAAGAGCAGAATTAAACGCGCCTATAATAAAAAAGTGTTTTTTATGTTGGATAAACGCTAAGCGGCGTTTTAAATACAAAGCAACAATAAATAAAGTAACTGCAGCAAAGCCTACTCTTAGCTCAATTAATACCGCAGGCCCCAAGCTATTTGCTGCCATTCGCATAAATAAAAAAGAAGCGCCCCAAATAGCGGCCAGAAAAAATAATCGCAGTAAGCTTGCTAAGGTCATGATAGTATTTTAATTATGCTGATTGGTTTTTAGAATAACAGGGTTTATAAAAAGAGTAAGCCATATTCGGAACTGGCATATAAAAATAATAAATTAAGGATAAGAATGAAAACGTTCTCAGTAGTTTCTATGGTATTTATCACTTTTTTGGGTGGATGTAATTCAAGCTCAATCAACCTTTACAGTGATACCACCATGAAAAAGAATGAATACAATGGTATTAAAGCGTATCGAAAAGGACAGTTTGAGGCCGCTTTCAATTATTTAAAAGAGCCTGCTGGGCTAGGCTATAAAAGCGCACAATACACGTTGGCGTTTATGTTTTTGAAAGGCCAATACTTGGAGCAATCTACTAAACTAGGGATGGGCTGGCTAGGCGTTGCAAAAGAAGCGGGGGTTGAAAATTGGTCTGCGCAATACGATGTATTTTACAGTGCAGCGACTACGCAGCAAAAACAACAAATAGACGAAACAGTTGCGTTGTATATAACGCAATTTGGCGTTAAAGCACAAAATATGACCTGTCGTCGTTCAACTTCGCCTAGACGTACATTTGGTGAAGTTAAAATTGATTGCACTAAGCACGAAGGTAGCGTTACCGAGCACGACATACAAATAATAGAATAGAGTTATGGCTTTTCTAGCTTTTTTTCAAAGTCGCTTTTTACAATATCGAGTGCTTTTAAGACCTCTTCTGGAGCAACATCGTGTTGCTCTAGTATCATAATTAAATCTACTGCAAGTTTAATATGTGTAGGGGCTTGATCAAGTGGGCTTGTCATTTAATTCTTTCTTTTTTGATATTTGGCTAATGGCGACATTTATTGCTGTTTGCACACGTTGTTCCATATGTATGCGTTCTGATTGCGGTAAATAAAACGCCATATCTACATCGTAGCGAATATATCGTGGCGGGAGCTGATTTAGTACCGTACAACAAAAGTCAGCCATTACATCTTCATCATATTTTTCATCAAGTTTAAGTTTGATGATTTCTTCAACTACAATCTTTTCGTAATAGTTGTGTATGTCTTCGTGTAATCGCATATTCCCACCGCTTTAAAATAATCCGTTTAACTGAGTCTATACTAAGGCTTACTATAAATCGATAGCGGCTTTAAATAGTTGTTTATGAACATTAATTAGTGAACTCAAATTACGCTGATAACCGCCACCTAAAGCGCACATTAGTGGGGTTTGATGTTGCTTACAGAAGTTGAGAACAAACAAGTCGCGCTCATATACGCCATTGAGCGATATATTAAACAAGCCTAACTCGTCTTTAGTGTAAATATCAGCGCCTGCATTATACAAAATAATATCAGGGTTATGTATGCGCACGCAAAAATCGAGTGCTTGCTTTAATGTAGCAAGGTACTCATCGTCGGCTGTTTTAGCGGGCAATGCAAAATCGTAAGTGGACTCTTGCTTATTACGAGGAAAATTTTGCTCACAATGAATTGAGCAGGTAATAATTTGGTTATGGTTTTGAGTGATTTGTGCTGTGCCATCGCCTTGGTGTACGTCGCAATCAAAAATTAAAACAGTGTCGGCTTGCTCTGTATTTATTAAATGTGCTGCTGCAATAGCTAAATCATTAAAAATACAAAAGCCACTGCCAAAATCACTATGAGAATGATGATAACCACCGCTTAAATTGAAGGTTAGATCGTGACTAAAAGCCGCTTCAGCAGCTTGAATACTCCCGCCAATAGATAAAAGAGTACGCTCTACAAGTTGTTGCGAATAGGGAAATCCCATCTTTTTAATTGCTTTATCGCTTAGTATTCCATTTAAAAAGTCATCTATATAACGTTGGCTATGACATAGCGAAAGTTGAGATTTAGTTGCTTTTATAGGCTCTTGAAAGTGAATAGCCGAAACACCTAGATTTTCTATTTCGCTTTTAAGTAACTTATACTTTTGAATAGGGAATCGATGACGTTCTGGGAGTATAAGGTCTGAATACAATGGATGATAATAAAGCTGCATAGTAAAGTTCGGCTTAACGCAGCTGCTGTTTTTCTACTTGTTGTATTTTGTCCTCGGTGGCAGAAATTGCTTTTCTGCAGCGGCCTAATCGAGCATGTGTGCTTAATATTTCAAGGTTAAGCTTTTGTGCTTTAGCTGGCGAGGCTTTATCCATTTGCATTTTACGCTCTTCAATCATGAGCACTAAACGGCGTTCAAACTCATGGTTTTGTTTTAATTCGTCGTAAAGCTCGTGCGATGATTGCATTATTTTTTGTACCGCTTGCTTATAAACGGTTTGCTTAGGGCGTGGTTTATAATGGCTTTTGTTTTCTTTAACCCAAATAGGCGTTGATTTAATAACGTTGAATACAGCTTGTACCTGAGCTCCTATACGTTCAAGCGCGTAGGTATAAGCATGGCGATGCTCACTTGGCGGTAACCTTGACACTTCATCTTCTATTTCTATTACGTAATCGACTAGGTTCATGCTTTTTGTACTAAAAACTGCGCGGTCAAACAAGCTAGGTTGCGCTTGCATGTAACGATTTTTAGAAAAAAGTTTAGCTTTATCAAATTGCTCAGCTTGTTGTTTTAGCGTTGCAACTTGTTGACGTAGTTTATCTAAAGCCATTGAATGCATATTAAAAGTAAGCCTCGTAAATTAGTTTTAATGCTAAAAGTATAACCATAGTATTAAATACAGGGCGAATAAATTTACTACCAAAACGTATTGCTGAATGTGCTCCAAACCATGCGCCTAGCATAATAAAAAAGCCCATTGTTATGCCAAGTAAAAAGTTTACATGTCCGAGTGCTACAAAGGTGATGAGCGATATAAAATTAGAAACAAAGTTCATTGAACGCGCTAAACCACAATTGAGTAGCAAGTTCATTTTATAAAGCATGCCATTAGAAGCGGTCCAAAATGTCCCCGTACCTGGGCCTGCTAAACCATCAAAAAAGCCTAATGCTAAACCCTGTAGCCATTGTTTTATTTTCATCGCTTTGTTTAGTTTAGGGAGTTCATCGCCTTCGGTAGTACTTAAATTACCAAATAAGCTATAAGCGGCAACTAAAATAATAATAATGGGGAGTAGTTTGTTTAAAAAATCGATACTTAAATGATCAACAATAAGAGTGCCTATCAATGCACCTATTGCAGTAGCAATAATGGAGGCAGCCCAAAACTTTGGACTAAATAAGTTCTTTTTATAGTATGTATAGCTTGCCGTTAACGAGCCAAAACTTGCTGCTAGTTTATTGGTTCCTAGTGTTAAATGCGGAGGTAAGCCAGCTGTTAGTAAAGCGGGCACAGTTAACATGCCACCGCCACCGGCGATAGCGTCTATAAAACCTGCGGCAAGTGCAACAGCACATAAAACAGCCCAAGTTGTTGGATCGAGTGCGAGTTCAAACATTAATAATCTATTTGTCTTTTAAAAGGTGGTAGAGTGTCGAGCATGGCTTTACCGTATCGCTTAGTAACTAAGCGCCTATCGAGAATAGTAATACAGCCTTCATCACTCTCTTTTCGCAGCAGTCTACCACAGCTTTGTACCAATTTCTTTGCGGCGTCTGGTACGGTAATCGTTAAAAACGGGTTACCGCCTTTGCTTTGTACAAATTCTGCTTGCGCTTCTTCTATTGGCGAAGTAGGTACAGCAAACGGAATTTTGGTAATTATTAAGTTCTCTAAATATTTACCAGGTAAATCAAGACCTTCCGAAAGGCTCTGCGTTCCAAATAAAATACTGCCTTTGCCTTCGTCTACATTTTTGGTGTGTAATTTAAGCAACGCTTCTCGCGACATCTCACCTTGTACTAATAAGTTAAAACCTTTTGTTCTAAGAAACTTTGTTACGTGGTCCATTTGCCAGTAAGAAGCGAATAGTACAAGGTTCGCTTTTTTATCATCTAGGTACTCTGGTAATGTTTTAGCTAGGTGATCACTAAAGTCTTTATCGGTTGGTTCTACTTTAGATACCGGAATACGTAAAGTGGCTTGTTTGGGGTAATCAAAAGGAGAAGGTACTTTAATAAATTTAACGCCTTCTTCTTTAGCAAGTCCTGTTTCGTAAGCAAAGTGATCGAACGAGCCGAGTGCACTTAATGTAGCAGAGCACAAAACAGCGCCCGCGCATTCTCGCCACAATTTATCTTTTAAGTAATAACCGACCTCGATAGGGCAGTCGCTTAATAAGTGGTCGTGATGGCTTTTGTATTCAAGGCGTTTTATCCACCGTGCATGAGGAGCACCTTCGCCTTTTTTTGCGTAACTAAACCATAGTTTGTTTAGTTGTTCTAACCGGTTTATGTATTGACCGCTTTCGCCTAGTATTGGGTCGGCAACGTGAGGTTTTATGTCGCCATCACTTACATCTTGGGTAAGGGTGTCGTGCATTTTGTTTAAACAGCGCAGCGCATCTTGCGTGGCTTCGCTTATGTCTTTTGCTTTACTGTGCAATGATTGTGGAATTTCACCGTGTTCAAAGCGATAAGTATCGTCTTTTGAGTATTCAAAATCGGCATTATCAAGAATGTCGCGCACTACTTTTAAATCTTTATTCGCGTCATTAATGCTGTCGCAAAGTTTAAAGTTTTGCCCAATAGCTCTTTGCCCCACTAAAACCTTCGCCATTTTCCCGCTAAACTTGGTGAGCTTATCAAGCCATTCTATCGTGCCTTTAATTGTTGCTGCGGCCGATGAAAAATCGCGTGTTATATGTGCTAAATGATGCGCTTCATCAATAACGTAAATGGTGTTGTCGGGCTCTGGTAAAATTTTACCACCGCCTAAGTCTAAATCGGCAAGTAATAAAGAGTGATTAATTACCAGTACATCCATTTGCATTAATTGATTACGCGCAAGCTGAAACGGGCACGTTTGATGGGCCTTCATTTGGCGTTGGCATGAATGTTTATCGCACGCTATTAAGTTCCACACTCTATCGGGTACGGTATCAGCCCAGCTGTCTCTATCGCCTTGCCATTTTTTATTCACATAGGCGTTATATAGCTCATTCAAACACTTGGTTTCCATTGCGCTCAATGGTGAAGTAAGCGTTGGCATAAAGTCCATTTGTGTTTGGCTATCGCCGTTTACAGCATTATGTAATTTGTGGGCACAAATATAACGATGGCGACCTTTTACTAAATCAAATTTAAAGTCGAGGCCTGAATGCTTTTTAAAAAATGGGAGTTCTTTTGCTATTAATTGTTCTTGCAGTGCAACGGTTGCGGTAGAAATAACTAGCTTCTTTTTTTGCGCTAAGGCAAGCGGTAATGCGCCTAAACAATAGGCAAGAGACTTACCGGTACCGGTGCCTGCTTCAATTACGCAAATGCGCTGCTTTTTATGGTATTCGCCAGCAAGCGTTTTTGCTATTTCGGCTACAAGGTAGTTTTGACTGCTACGAGGGCGATAATCGTTTAGGTTGCTAGCCACATGCTGGTGTACTTGCCTAATTGTTTTTTTTAGTGAGTCAGAAAGCATGGGATGATTTACCTAAAGTATGTATATAATTACAGTGCTATGGATTTTAGAGTTATAAGAGTGTAACTACAAGAAGTGATGAGATTAATTTAGCAAATAAAGTATCTGAGTGTTTATTTAGGTTGAATGTATGGCTTTAAAGCATTTTGAATTAAGTAAAAACTTACATATATATGAATAAGGTTTAGTAATAATGTACTTAACAGCCGGTTTTATTGTTTCTTCTCATGCTTATGATACTGCTAACGGCATCTGCTACGAAGCGTGGTTTTGCAGTGATAAAGGGCCTATAAAAACTATATCAGTTAACGAAAATGCGCTGTTTTTTATCAAAAGTAAAGATGCTGAAATAGCGCATGAAATATTAGCAGCTGAGTCACTTATCTTTAATATTAAAAGTCTTGGGTTAAAAAACTTTCAGCAAGAAGATATGTCGGCCTGCTACTTCAAATCACTTAAACATTTTTATTCTGCTGCTAAAGCTTTAAAGCAACGTGGAGTTGTATTATTTGAAGAAGATATTCGACCAATAGAGCGCTACCTAATGGAGCGCTTTATAAAAGGAGGTGCTTGGATAACGGGTAATGTTTTTTATCAAAATTGTTATACATTAGTAACAGAGGCAAAATTAAAAGCAAATGATGAGTATTCCCCAGCTCTTAATAAACTCTCGTTAGACATTGAATGTAACGAAAGTGGCGTTTTGTTTTCTGTTGGACTTGTGGGCTGTAATTTAGACTGTGTTTTAATGATTGGCGAGCCAGATAGAGAAGCTGAAAACCTAGAGTTCGATATTATTTGGTGTGTAGATGAGGCTGAGCTGTTAAGGGGGGTCGAGCATTTTATTAAGCTTAGCGATCCTGATGTCATAATTGGCTGGAATGTAATTGAGTTCGATTTTTCGGTTATTCATGAAAGAGCGGAAGCACTAGGCATTAAGTTATTACTGGGTAGGGGAGATCAACCTTTATATGTTCGTAAAGGACACTTTACTCGAGTATCGATCCCTGGGCGATGTGTGGTTGATGGAATAGACACTTTAAAAAATGGTACATATAGTTTTGAGAGCTTTTCTTTAGCTAATGTTTCAAATCAAGTGTTGGGTGAGTCCAAATTAATAGACACGGCTAATAGTCTGCAGGAAATTATTAGGCAATTTAATGAAGATAAGCTTTCTTTAGCAAAATATAATCGACAAGATTGTATTTTGGTAAATAAAATTTTTGATAAATTAAAGCTACTCGATTTTTCTATTATAAGAACAAAGCTCACAGGATTAGAGCTTGAAAAAAAGGGCGGCTCTGTCGCTGCTTTTATTAATATGTATTTACCATTACTGCATCGCAGCGGTTATGTTGCCCCTAATATGGGCGATCATGGACTTACATTTGAAAGCCCAGGCGGTTATGTAATGGAGTCTATTCCTGGGCTTTATAAAAATGTCATTGTTTTAGATTTTAAAAGCTTGTACCCCAGTATTATGCAAACTTTCTACATTGATCCACTTGGACTGATAGAAGGTTTAAAAAATCCAAACCAAAGTGTGCAGGGTTTTAATGAAGCCCTATTCTCGCGAGACAAGCATCACTTACCTTTACTTGTTAAAAGCTTAGCGTCCCAAAGGCAGCTCGCCAAAGACAATCAAGATCAAATACTTTCTCAAGCAATTAAAATAATAATGAATAGCTTATATGGTGTTTTAGGCTCAAAAGGGTGCAGGTTTTACGATCCTAGGTTATCTAGCTCTATTACGTTAAGAGGGCACGAAATAATGCTACAAACTAAAAGGTGGATAGAAGAGCTTGGTTATAGCGTTATTTATGGTGATACCGATTCTACATTTATTAAGTTGGATGATGATTTAACCCACGACGAGTGTAATGAAATTGGCGTGTTTTTAGCTAAAAAGATAACTACAGATTGGATTAACGAGATTAAACAAACGCACAACTTAACAAGTCATTTAGAAATAGAATTTGAATCTCTTTATAGCCCTTTCTTTTTGCCAACCATAAGGGGGAAGCTAGTTGGCTCTAAAAAGCGCTATGTCGGTAAATTAATTAAACCAAACGAATCAAAACTAGTATTTAAAGGATTAGAAACAGTAAGAAGTGATTGGACTAAACTTGCTCAACAATTCCAGTTCGACCTATTTACTAGTCTTTTTGATGGAAATTTAAATATAAATGACCTTGTTAAAGACTATACAACAAAGTTATACCAAGGTGATTTTGATCATTTACTCATTTTTAAAAAGAGATTAGGTCAAAACTTAATCGATTATAAAAAAAATATCCCCCCTCATGTTCAAGCAGTTAAAAAACACCAGAAAAAAAATAGCGAATTTACGGTCAATAGGGGGGAATTTGTTACATTCGTTTACACAACTGCTGGAGTTGAACTGTATCAAGGCTTTCATAGCTATGACTATGCAATTTATGTAGAAAAACAGATTGTACCGTTAATTGAAATGATTGGTCTTATAGTGAACTCAAATGTTGCTTTAGGGTTAGGTTTTCAAGGGGGGCTATTTTGACTGTACCCAAAATGGCAATTATCTTGGGTTTTTAACCTGCATATTTGTAATTAATTCTAATTTAGCTCGTTATTTATTCTTTATATCGTTTTAATCTTCTTTTTTGCAAAATCCCATTAACTTTTATTGGCTTTTTAGTGGTTTTTGTTTATTATTTGTTTTAGTTACTGTTAACTAACTGTAACTATAAAAATAAATAAATAATGATTGCTACGATTAAGTAGTGACACCAGGGAGAATCAAATGTTAAATAATCAAGTAGCTAAAGCGGTGCGTATTGCACTTGCTTTTGGCGCAGCTTCAACAGCTGTTTTTTCAGCAAATTCTTTTGCAGCTGAAGATGAAATAGAGAAAGTAGAGCGTATTCAAGTTACTGGTTCTAGAATTAAAAGAACTGACTTAGAAACATCTAGCCCTGTAACAGTAATGACTGCTGAAGAGATTAAGTTAAGTGGTTTTACTCGTGTTGAAGATGTTTTAAATCAACTTCCACAAATAGAAGCTGCTCAAAGTTCATTTTTAGCTAATGGCGCAACAGGTACTGCAACTGTTGATTTACGTGGCTTAGGCTCAAACAGAACCCTAGTGTTAATTAATGGTCGTAGAATGCAGGCCGGTAGCATAACGTCTCAAGTTGCTGATATTAACCAAATCCCAGCCTCTTTAATTAAACGCGTTGATGTGCTAACAGGTGGCGCAGCTGCAGTATACGGTGCAGATGCCGTAGCTGGTGTTGTTAACTTTGTTATGGATGATGAGTTTGATGGTATTTCACTAAATGTGGGTACATCTGGCTTCCAGCACAACAATGATAATAAATACATGCAAGGCTTGATGGATGATAAAGGCTATGACTACGATACAGGTAATACTGGAATCGATGGTAAAGCTTACAGCATCGACTTTACTGTTGGTGGTGGATTTGATGGCGGAAAAGGTCATGCCGTAGGTTATGTTACTTATAACCGTCAGAACGAATTAGTACAAGGTACTCGCGACTACTCATCGTGTGCTTTGGGTGGTAATGGTCAATCATGTAGTGGTTCTGCTACAACACCAAATCCTCATTTTGATATTTATCCGGTTGTAGATGGTGAAGTTGATTACGATCAGAATCTTTTTGGTTATTTGAATCCAAATGGCCAAGGTTTTATGGAAGATGATGGCTACCGTTATAACTTTGCACCGGTAAACCACTTCTTACGTCCAAATGAGCGCTTTACGTTTGGTACATTTATTGATTACGAAATAAATGAGCACTTTAGACCGTATTTAGAATTCTCATTTATGCACAACAGAACAGCTGGCCAAATTGCTGAATCTGGTACTTTTTATAACGAAGAAATCTTATTCGATTATAACAACCCATTGTTATCTGATCTTCAAAAAGAACAGCTACAAACTTTATTTAGCCAAGACGGCGATGATCAATTTGTTGCTTATATTGGTAAGCGTAACGTTGAAGGTGGTCCACGAGAAGATAACCTTGAGCATACGTCATACAGAATCTTAACCGGTATGGAAGGTGAGATTAACGATAGCTGGTCTTACGATATTAGCTATAACTACTCTGCAACAACATCAAGCTCAGTTTATAAAAATGATTTACTTTCGCCGAAAATTGCTCCACGCGTTGGTGCTGTAGGTACAGAGTGTGATACTGCAGATGGTTGTTTATTATACAACGTATTTGAACTAGATGGTGTTACCGCAGAGCAGGCAGCACAATTAGCTGGTGTTGGAACACAAACAGGCTTAGTAACGCAAATTATTTATAGCGGTTATGTTACTGGTGAATTTGATTGGACATTACCAACAGCATCAACTCCTATCGCTGCAGTGTTCGGTTTTGAGCGTCGTGAGCAAGATTACGAACGTGTTTCAGATACTGTTTATGAAGAAGGTCAACTGCTAGGTCAAGGTGGTCCTTCTCCGAGCTTGTATGGTGCTATTGATGTAAATGAAGTTTATGGTGAATTACAAATTCCTGTACTTGATGAATTAAATGTATCTGCTGCTGCTCGCTGGTCTGATTATTCAACAACAGGTTCAGATACTACATACTCAATTGGTACAGATTACACGATTGCAGATGCATACAAATTAAGAGCAAGTTATGCAAAAGTTGTGCGTGCACCAAATGTTGGTGAGTTATTTTCTGCACAAAGCATTAGCTTGTGGAGTGGTGATGACCCTTGTGCTGGTGATCCAAATGCTGCTGCTGTAGGTGACCGTCCAACTTATTCTGCTAGCCAATGTGCTAATACAGGTGTAAGTGCTTCACAGTACGGCGGTATTGGTGAGTCTCCAGCTGGTCAATATAATCAGTTCGCTGGTGGTAATCAGTTACTTGAGCCAGAAGAAGGCGATACAATCACAATCGGTTTAGTTGCAAATCCATTAGATGGATTTAACTTCTCAATTGATTATTTCAAAATTGAAATTGAAAAAGTAATTGGTGTTGTAGGTGCAGAAAGAATTATTAACAACTGTGCTGAAACAGGCGATGCATTCTTCTGTGACAATGTTACTCGTAGCCCATCTGGCAGCTTATGGTTAGGCCAAGCTGGTTTCGTTACAAACTTGAGCGATAACATTGGTGGTCAAACATGGGAAGGTGTTGACTTTACAGCAGCTTACAAAATGGACCTAGAAGAAGGTGCGTTAAACTTTGATATTAATGGTTACTACAGCATTCAAAAAGAAGTTGAACCTATTTTAGGTGATGCGGAATTAGCTTACGATTGTTCAGGCACTATTAGTACAGACTGTTTTGCATCTCCAAAATGGCGTCACACGGCTAATGTAAATTACCTACGCGATGATTGGCGTGTTGGTGTTAAATGGCGTTATTACGGATCTGTAGATTATGAAGGAACTGCAGATACGTTATTAATTGATGATGGCGGTATTGAAGCATATAACTTTATTGATGTTTCAGGTAGCTACTCATATAACGAGCATTTAACCTTTACTGGCGGTATGAATAATATCTTCGATAAAGAGCCACCGTTAGTTGGTAATACTGTAGCTTCTAATGCAAACACAGTTGCAGGTTTTTATGACACGCTAGGTCGCTTTGTTCATGTAAGCTTTAATCTGAAGTTCTAACTTTAAGTTACAGCTAAATAAAACCCATAGTGAATTTCACTATGGGTTTTTTAATTTAAAGCTATTAACTGTATTAGTGTGATTAATAAGAAATCAATCACCCATCGAATTTGCTCTAAATGAGATACTCGCCAGTTATTAAATGTACTAGATCAGACTCGATCTGACAGTTACCCGTTTATTAATCGGTGACTGTCAGTTTAGATTTGAGCTAAACTTTTCTCAGCCTAAATCGATTTTCCGTCTAATAATTTTTCTAATGTTGTTCTACACAGCACATTTTCCCCTGATGAGTTCAGTCATTATTTTAGTAAACCATCCATTCGTCTAGATCCTTCTGTAATTCATCCAGTGAACTATATAGTTTTTTACGGAATGTCACCTGATAAAACTCTTGCAATATCGTTTTATGGAAGCGTTCGCAGATACCGTTCGTCTGCGGTGATATGGCTTTAGTTTTCGTATGGTCGATATCGTTGATAGCTAAATAGAGCTGATAATCATTTTAAATTTACTATTTCTATCTGGTTGTAGTTCACTGAGTGAAGACTCTCTAAGCAGTAATGAAAATATGGCATGCGAAAAAATAGCGGTGACAGGTAGTAATATTAAAAAGCGTACATGCATGTCAAAAGAGTTGGCAGAAGAAAGACGCAAAAAAACCAAGAGGCAATGAGAGAAATTAACAAAAGAGGGAATATTTACCAAGATAGGAACTAATTTTACTACTAAGTTTAATTGCAATACTTTAACTTATGTTTGAAATCTTAATGTGTTTGTACTAATAATAATACAGATAGGTTATCTATGTTAAGTAAACTATTTGCTATTAAACTTACCCCTCCTCCAAGCTACACTATTTCATTGATTTTCGACTATCTGCCAAACCTTGTTAACGTGGTAACTTTGTATTTAGTTGGTGCTTTCTCGTATTTCAATAACGTATGTTTTACAAAATTATTATATATTATTTTTCTATTTGCTCGATTAAGTGGTTGATTTTGATGGTAATAAGTTTTTTAAGTGATTTGTAATTTATAGCTTATTTATTCTGAGTAATTATAAATTTTAGTTGTTCTATTTATAGCGATAATTATTTTAGAGGCTCCCGCCAAAAGTATCTGTAAATATGAATATAGAGGATATCCCGCATTACACTTAAGAGGGGGCAACTCTTCTTAAGTACATTAAATATTACCAGTTAAGGCCGTATCAAATACATGCAGCTTATCTGATAATTTTGCATATTTTAACTTTGATTTTACGGTCGATGTGATACTCAAGTGAATATTATCAAATTAGTAAATAAAGAGATGGTTTCAATATTATTAGAACAAGTATTAAGGAATAATATTGGCCAGTTAATAACCAAATGTTCAAGCACTACCTTCACAATTGAGTTGATAATTTCCTGTCATTAAACAAACACTCATCAGTCGATGCTCTTTTCGAGTATAAAAATGATAATGAACATTTTTACGACATATCAAAGAAAGTTTATTTATGATTTGCAGCTGGCTAGATCAATAAATCAGGTTAAACGCGATGTAGGCGAAATTACAAAATAATATAACCAAACTTGTAATCTGACAAGTGTACCTAATAGTTCTAAATTGAATTTTCAAACAAATTAAATGCGGGCAGTAGTAGGTATTTACATAAAATCCACACAGGAAGCTTGGTTATAATCTACCTACCCTGAAAAGATCAGGATAAAATTTAAGTGACTACTTCAAAAGGTTTTTTCACATATCTAAGCATAAAATTAACAACTCAGATTGCAAAATAAGGAAGGAGTAAGTAATTATGTATGTTTATACATTAATTGGGTCAATTCCTATAATAAATTTTACAAGCATACTATAAGTCATATACTCGAAAAGACTAAAGTAATCGCATATACATCTTATTGTTAAGGTATAGAAGTGAGGCTATCTAGTTGATAGTAAAGTTATTTTTATTCAACCTTAAATAAAAGAGACACTTTTTTAAACCTGCAGCTTTAGATAAGTCTACTAAATATGAATGTTTTTATATATTTTAGCGATGCTTTGTTACAAATCTTTACAAACATTCAAGTTATTGTTATTAAAGTATTTTATTTTAAGGTGATATAAGCTTTAAATATACACATATTACTTTTTCAATAAAATCAGCTGCTTACTGTTGATTTTAATGTAATGGTGAAAGATACATTTGTTATTTTTGCTGGTTTAAAGTTAATAATGTGTTGACCTCTTTGTTTCTCTAGTACTATCATCCGTCACACAATAAAGTCCTACTGTACCTTCATATAGGCATTTTTAGTCTTATTAAGTGGCTTTATTGCGCATTAATTTTAAAAATTAAGCATAAATAATAAAATAGTATTCTAGGGAGAATCAAATGTTAAACAATAAAATTTCAAAGGCAGTTCGCTTAG
The DNA here is from genome assembly GCF_015864715.1 of Pseudoalteromonas sp. NZS71. Lineage (NCBI taxonomy): Bacteria > Pseudomonadati > Pseudomonadota > Gammaproteobacteria > Alteromonadales > Pseudoalteromonadaceae > Pseudoalteromonas > Pseudoalteromonas sp. NZS71. Next base: position 80,990 of record NZ_JADYWS010000017.1, read on the forward strand.
CGATTGCTTTTGGTACAGCATCAACGGCTGTTTTCGCTGCAAATTCAATTGCGGCAGAAGAAGGCGTTGAAAAAGTAGAACGTATAGAGGTTACAGGCTCGCGTATTAAGCGTTTTTCAGAGGTTTCACCTACTCCTGTAACTACAATTACTGGCGAAGAGCTATCTAATGCCGGCATCACAAACATCTCAGACTTGTTACAAAAGCTGCCTTCATCTGGCGTAGGCTCTGCACCTACAACAACTACTAACACTATTTTTGGTGCGGGTATAAATACTACAGATCTTCGTCAGCTTGGAGAAGGTCGTACTTTAGTACTTGTAAACGGTCGTCGATACGTAGGTGCTTCTGTAGATAATCCTGCGGTAGATTTAAACGGCATTCCGACTGAAATGATTGAACGTATGGATATTGTTCATGGCGGCGCGTCAGCAGTTTACGGTTCAGATGCAATTGCGGGTGTAGTTAATATTATTTTGAAAAAGTCTCAAGATACTATGGACTTCAACTACAAAAAATCTATTACAGAACAAAGTGGTGGTGAAGAAGAGTCTTTTTCATTCACGTTTGGTGGTGAAAGCGATAAAATAAGTTTTATTACGAGCTTATCTTACTCAGAAACAGAACAGCTTGAAGCTCAAGACCGTGACTTTCTTCGTAACCCAGTTTCTGGGATGTTAAACCCTGATAACGTTTCTGACACGGATGGAATTCCACAGAATATTTTAGCTACAGGTGAGTTTGCCGGTTTGCAAACACTAGGCTATTACGATCGCGCAGGTGATGCTTTCTTACCTGATGGCCATGTTGTATTTGGTGATAATGGTGAGTTTAGTCCCGTTATAGTTGGTGGTGTAACAAGACCTGCGCCGAATAATCAACTTAGATATTTTGGTGACGGCTTCTCTAATGGTTACAAATTTATTGAACATCAAGATCTTGCAACACCACTTAATCGTTTCAATGTTTTTACAAACATAGTAAATAATTATGCTGATGATCATTCAATGAATTTTGAAGTTTCTTTCTCAAAAGCTAGTGCTTATGCAGAAAGTAGCCCAATTTTCCTTGCTGAATCGATTCGTTCAGATAATGCATTTTTAGACCCAGCTGCTAAAGCACAATTAGATGAAGCTGGTAGAGATTCAGTTACAATTTATAAGCTTGCTTCGGGTTTTGGTAATCGTACCTATGAAGATGATCGTACAACACTTAATACAACTCTTTCTTTCCAAGGGTTACTACTAGAAGAGTTCGATTACGAAGTATATTTTAGTTACGGTCGTAATAAAAACGACACTACATGGAACGGTGAATTCCTTACTGAGAACTTTAACAAGGCTATTGACGCGGTAGAAATTGACGGAGCAATTCGTTGTGCTGACCGTGATTCAGATGGTTCTTTAGTTGGTGCGTTAGATGGTTGTCAGGCATTAAGCCTGTTCGGTCTTAATGGTGCATCTCAAGAAGCTTTAGATTACGTTACTACCTCAGCATCAATTTCTAAAGTTAAACAGCAGCAAGTTATTGGTGGTGTTATTTCAGGTTATGCTTTTGATATGCCTGCCGGTGGTGTTTCTTTTGCTTTAAGTGCTGAGCATCGTAAAGAAACTGGTTCTAATGAACCTGGTGCAGCAATGCAGAATAATCTAGTGTTTGGTAACTTTGTAAAAGCATGGGATGGTGAATTTACAGTTGATGAAATTGGTGTTGAAATGTCAGTTCCATTATTAGTGGATGCACCATTTGTTGATTCATTAAGCCTTGAGTTAGCCGCTCGTTACATGGATTACTCTTCAGTGGGCGATAATGTAGCTTGGAAGGTAGGCTTTAACTATGCAATGAACGATGAACTTCGTTTCCGTGGTACAAAGTCTAAGTCGGTTCGTGCTCCATCATTATCTCAACTTTATTCTGCTGGTACTCAGTCATTCGCGTCTTATGGCGATCCATGTGACCAAACTAATATATCTACAGCGAGTGATAGCAAAAAAGCAAACTTAATTGCTAACTGTCAAGCTGCAGGTATTCCAAACCCAGGTACTACAGTTGGAGATTGGAGACCATCTGATGATTGGCGTAGTGTTACTCCACCAAGTGTGAATTCAGGTAATGCAAACCTTCAAGAAGAAACGTCTGACGATACATTATTTGGTGTAATTTATACCCCAACTGAAAATATCACGTTAATTGCAGATTATTGGAGTTTTGACGTTGAAGATGCAATTAACTCTTTAGGTGCACAGCGTGTTATTGATGATTGTTACGAAGCGTCTAGTTTAGATAATAGTGCTTGTGACTTAGTTGACCGTGATCCTACGACTCTTGATATTTCTGAGGTTCGTAATGGACCATATAACTTAGCATCTTACTCTCTTAAAGGTGTTGATTTAGAAGGTACATACAAGTATGAAACGAGCTACGGTTCATTTAACTTCCGTTTACTAGCAAGTTACCTTGAGCATAGAGAGTTTAATACAGATGTTTCTAGCGAAGGCTATGAACCAACACCTACAGTTGGTGAAGTAAGATACCCTCGTTGGCAGGGTAACCTAACGGTAGGCTATACTTACGATGATTTATACGTAGGTATGATTGGTAAATACCGTCATTCAACAGTATTAGACAGAGAGTGGACTGCTGAAAATAACAACTATAATGATGTTCCTTCTTATACAGAATGGTCAATAAATGGTCGTTATACTGTTAGCGAAATGCTTGAAGTAAGATTAGGTGTTTCAAACTTATTTGATATTACACCTCCTAGAAATCCTGGCACATACGATGAAGGTGAGTATTACGACGTATACGGCAGACGTTTCAACTTAGGACTAAACTTACGTTTCTAATATCTTTAGTAAATAAGTTTATAAACGAAAGTGTTTAATATTAAAGCCTACTGAAATTTCAGTAGGCTTTTTTTATATTTTACTTGCCCTAATATGTGTTTATACCAACCGGCTTATATATGGGGTTTATTTAACGATAAGTAAATTTCGCTATAACTAGGCAAAAATTTTTTATATCTAGTTGATATTACGTTTCTTTAGACTGGAAATTGTTGGATTTACTTAGCGGTTCTTCAGAAGTTTAAAAACATAATGGATATCAACAAAAGATTATCTTTCATTACTTAAGCTGAAAATGTGGTGGTTGGATATATTATTTGGTAGTACAGCCCTCAACCTTGATCATATCTGATATGCCAATTACTGTATTGATAGAGTGATTACGTGCTTCAAAGCTACGTTAACAACGTCTTCGTATCCTTTAAAAGCCTATTCTAAATTTATTATATTCTAATCTAATGAATAGGGTGGTGCTTTAATATCTTTGAGTATTAAAGCTATCAGCAGCATCACATTACATTACGCATAACAGCTGCAACTCTTTCATTTCTTCGTTTAAGTATTAAGCTTGCGTCACTTGCCTAGCGTCTTTATCTATACAAGGAGTTATTAGCACTCCTAGCTCGCTGACTTACTGATATAGACTAAGCATTTATACATATTTAATAGTAATTACTACAAAAAGTGACTCAGATATCTTAGTTAGCCTGCTTTCTGTGCACGATTTTGGAAATCAATGAAAATATAGCTTTATGGATTTTTTCTTTTTTAGAAAGGCCAAGTAGTACTTTTTCAGATAGTTGAATAGCTATAGTTGTCTCAATCATTTTTGTTAATTTTATGTAGGTAATTTATTTTTTGCATGCTTTTACACCTACATAATTCGCCACAATAAGGAAGTAAGTAACTTGTTTGAGGCGAGACTTAGATATGATTTCTTCAGTAAATAGCACTTATTCTAAATCAAGTTTTTGCAATAATGCAATAATGCAATAATGCAAAAAGAGCATTGTGTTTGTTTTTTGTTACTTTAAGGTTTTGTAAATAAAGGGTTTTATTTGGTTAGCCAAGTGTTGACCTTTTGCATAACTTGGGACTACTATTCAAATCGAAACAGGTACTGTGATTAATTACAGACCGTTTTGAAAACAAAATAATTAAAATAGTATTCTAGGGAGAATCAAATGTTAAATAATAAAGTTTCAAAGGCAGTTCGCTTAGCGATTGCTTTTAGTGCGGTATCCACCGCTGCTTTTTCTGCAAGCTCTATGGCAGCAGAAAAAGAAAAAGTTGAGCGTATAGAAGTAACTGGGTCTCGCATTAAGCAAGTTGATATGGAAACATCATCACCAGTAACTGTTATTACCGCTGCAGATCTACAATTATCAGGTGAAGCATCAGTTGCTGATGTTTTAAATAATACTTCTGTAAATAGCTTTGGTTCATGGCGTGGTATGTCTGGCTACGGTAACGGCGCAGCAGCAACAAGTAATATTAACATGCGTGGCCTTGGGGCTGAGTACACATTAGTGCTACTTGACGGTCGCCGTATGCCTGGTACAAGTTCGTCTTCAGGCGCTGCCGCAGATACTTCTCGTATTCCAATGGCAATAGTAGAAAGAATTGAGATTCTTCGTGAAGGTGCTTCTGCTGTATATGGCTCAGATGCTGTTGCAGGTGTTATTAACATTATTACAAAAAAAGACTTTAACGGTTTAAGTTTTTCATATGATACTGAGCTACCTAGTGCCGAAGGTGGTGATACAAATCGTTTTAACGTAAGTACAGGTTACTCTGGTGAGAAAGGTAATATTACATTAACTTATGAATATTATGATGCTGAATCAGTATACGATAGAGATATTTGGAAATTAAATGATGAGACTTATGCTGATTATTCGTCATTTAGCTCAGTTCCAAATGGTAATGGTGCTAGTGGTTGGGTTACAAGCCCTACTATGTGTGCAGAATCAAATAACACGGTTGATGGTGGCACTCGCTGTTTATATAACTATGGTGCAGTAACTAAGTTATTTGGTGATACTACTCAGAACTCAATGCTTTCAAATTTCAATTATGAATTCACTGATAACTTAAAGTTCCGTGGCCGCGCAAGTGCATCACTTTCTGAAACTGATTCTCGCTATGCAGGTACACCTGTATCTACAAACCAACCAACTATGTTGGCTGATAATCCTTTAAACCCTGTAGGCGAAGATTTAACTCTATACATGCGCTCAGCTAACATTGGTGAGCGAGATACTCGTACTGAAATTAATAGTATTGATTTCTTAGGTGGTTTAGTCGGCTTTGTAGATGTTGCAAATGGTATTGACTGGGAATTTAATGTACAACACAGCCGTTCTACAACTAACTCATTCAATACAAACCTGATAAATGATGATGTTGTTCAGAAATTAATTGATAGCGGCGAATATGATATCTTTAATACATCAGGAATGAGCTTTGCTAACTGGGATAGCAGCATGAAAGACTTGTATGGGCAAGCTGCTCACACAGGTGTGTATCAAGCTCGTTTTACAAGTACTCAATTTGATACGGTAGCATCTACATTATTGTTTGATAATGGTGATGTTTCGATTGCTGGCGTAGTTGGTGCTGAATTTGAGCAAGTAGAATTTGAACAAATGAGTGACCCTCAATCGGCTTCAGGTCGTGTGTCAGGTGGCTCAGGTGGTGACGATGTTAATGCAGAACGTGATAGAACATCTGTATATTCAGAGCTTCAAGTAAACCTACCATACAATGTTGATATTAAAGCAGCTGTTCGATACGACAAGTACGAGCAAGAAGGTGACGTTGGTTCACAATTTGTATCAGGAACATTCGATAATGTTGCCCCTCAAATTGGTGTTGCATGGCGTCCTTCTGATGCGCTATTAGTGCGAGCTAGCTGGGGTGAATCGTTCCGTGCACCTAACATGGGCGAAATGTTCTCTAGTCAGGCACTAAGCTTCGAAAAAGCTTACGATACAATTTGGTGTGATACGCAAGGCAATGCAGGTTCTGATGCTATTTACTGTAACCCAAATGCTTCACAGCAACATAAAACTTGGTTTGGTGGCAATCCAGATCTTGAGCCAGAAGAAGGTGAATCATTTACAACAGGTTTTGTTTGGAATGTAACAGATGACTTATCTGTAGAGCTTTCTTACTATAATATTAAGTTAGAAAACAGAATTGCAGCAGTAAGTGTTGAACGTCTATTAAAAGACGAGCAAGACAATGGTTCTAACCCTGCAGTAGTTCGCGATCCAAATACAGGTCGTATTGATGTAATGTACAGCTTTGACCAAAATATGGCGAGTTTAGAAACATCAGGTTTTGATTTTAAAACAGCTTACATGTTTGAATCTAGCATTGGTAACTTCGCTCTTAAAGGTGAGTTAAGTTATGTAAGTGACTTTGAAGAAGTAACAGAAGAGGGTGCTGACGCATTCGATTACGCTGGTTTACAAGAGTACCCAGAGCTTCGTGGTAATGTTACTTTTGATTGGACTAATGATGCATTTGGTGCAGCATGGACTACATACTACATAGGCGACCAAGACTCAGGTAATGAAGAGTATGGTGTAACATATTTAGCTGATATTCCAAGCTATATTAAACACAATATCCAAGTATCATATAACCATGAGTGGAATGGTAAGTTTGTACTAGGTGTGAACAATGTGTTTGATAAAGAAGCACCACAGCTAAACGATGGCACTAGAGGTTATCGCGATGCTTCAACATCATTATATGATGTTTTAGGCCGAGCTGTATTTTTAAAAGTTGAACAAAACTTCTAAAAATCGTTTATAGATTATGTTTCGTCTTCAATACGTTGACGATTATAAAAAAAGGTCAGTTGCTTATGCTTCTGACCTTTTTACATTTGGTTTGCAATTTTATCTTTAAAATTTTAATTATGGTTTGTATGTACTTACTGGCCCACTTTATTTTTAAGTTTGTTACCTTGTGATTTTCCGATTATATTCACCTGACACGAAAAATAGATAATGTGGTTTTTAATTGAGTCGAAGTAATGATATTTGCAAATTACATATAAGTTTTTAGCTGCTTTATTGTACTGAAAGCTGGCATTTATTATTCAACGGATTAGTAGTGTTTTTTATCGACTATATATTTTATAAAATGAAGTTCCCTTATACATCGACAATTTATATTAAATTACTCCTAATTTAATAAGGTAGGACTAATAGCGTATATTTAACAGAGGGATTATTTAGTTTATATCTTGTAATAGTCATTCCTGAAAAATACCCTTATACTAAAAAAGAATAATTAAATAAATCCAATCACACAATTTAGCGAGATATAAATGAAAGAAGTCCGATCTTTTATTAAAACAGCATCATTAACGGATCTTGAAAAAGCCCAACAGCTTATCAATGATGCAATTTCAAAATATACCCAGCAGCAAAAAGCGAAACAGGAAGTTTTGGATCTTTTAAAAGAAAAAGGACTTACGCTAGAAGATTTACAAGATGGAGCATCAGACAAACGTACTAAAGTTAAGCCTAAGTACCGCATGGAACTTAATGGTGAGACTATTGAATGGACAGGCCGTGGCCGTCGTCCTAAAGCGTTTGAAGGTGTTGAGCTTGAGAAATTTTTAGCCTAAAGCTAAATATAAGAGAAGCTTCGGCTTCTCTTTTTTGTTTCCCCCTCAATAAAATATAATTAAAGTTTAAAACTCCCAGCTATTATTTGCTAAAATCTCTTCACTCAAACCTATTTGTTTTCCCATGAGCTATAAACTAAGACCTTACCAGCAAGAAGCCGTAGAACGAACCGTTTTACACTTTAGAAAGAGTAATGATCCTGCCGTTATTGTACTACCAACCGGCGCAGGTAAAAGCCTTGTTATTGCTGAACTTGCGCGTATAGCTAAGCAAAAAATATTAGTGCTTGCTCATGTAAAAGAGCTGGTAGAGCAAAATTCGCAAAAATATAAAAGTTTTGGTTTAGAGGCGAGTATATTTTCAGCAGGTTTAAAAGAAAAGTCATTAAACCATCAAGTAACCTTTGCCAGTGTGCAATCACTTTCTCGTAATTTAAATAAATTAAATGAGCATTATTCGTTACTTATTATTGATGAATGCCACAGGGTAAATGGGGATAAAAAAAGCCAGTACGGAAAAGTAATAAGTAGTTTAAAAGAATATAACCCTCAGTTAAAAGTATTGGGTTTAACAGCAACACCTTATCGGCTAGGAACGGGGTGGATATACCATCATCATTATCATGGCTTTGTTAAAGGGACTAATGAAAGCCCGTTTAAAAGTTGTATTTTTGAATTGCCGCTCAGGTATATGATCAAACATAATTATTTAACGCCGCCAAACGAAGTTGATGCAGCGATTAGCCATTATGATTTTTCGTCTCTAGATAGTAATGCATTTGGGCAATATACGACTGATGATATGAATGCGCTTTTAAAAAACAGTGAGCGCGCAACGAAAGCTATATTACAGCAAGTAATTCAATACAGTGAAGAGCGTGAAGGTGTTATGGTTTTTGCCGCCACGGTAATGCATGCTCAGGAAATATTAAGCTACCTACCAGCTCATCAAAGTGCACTTATAACAGGTGATACGCCAAACACTGAGCGCGATAAAATTATTAAGCAATTTAAAGCTAAGCAATTAAAGTATCTAGTTAATATATCGGTACTAACAACCGGCTTTGATGCGCCACATGTCGACTTTATAGCTATTTTAAGACCTACAGAATCAGTTAGTTTATATCAACAAATTGTGGGGCGAGGCTTGAGGCTATCTGAATCAAAAACGGATTGCTTAGTAATAGATTATGCCGGCAATGGTTTTAATTTATTTCACCCAGAAGTAGGCGATAAAAAAGGCGATAGTGATAATGAACCTGTGCAGATACTTTGTCCTGGCTGTGGTTTTGCGAATATATTTTGGGGTAAAACTGATTCCGCAGGAAAAGTAATAGAGCACTTTGGCAGGCGCTGTAAAGGGCTGTTAGAAGATGATGATGGGCATAAAGAGCAGTGCGATTATCGTTTTAGGTTTAAAGAGTGTGAGCAGTGCGGTGCCCAAAATGATATTGCTGCACGTAAATGCCATGATTGCGGCGCGGTAATGGCCGACCCTGATGATAAGTTACGTAATGCATTAAACTTAAAAGACGCACTTGTGCTTCGATGTAGTGGGTTGTCGGTAACTCAAATTAAAGATGAACTTATTAAAATAACGTATTTTGATGAAGATGGTGCAAGTTGCGATGAAGTATATAACCTCGCAAATAAAGGCGGGCAATTTATATTTAATAAGCAATTTGGTCTACGAGTAGGACTTGGACAAACACCTATTAATTTTAAAACTGCAGAGCAAGTAGTAAAAGCACAATTTGAATTAGTACCACCGGATTTTGTTATTGCACGAAAAAGCAAAAAGTATGGTTGGAAAGTGGCTGATAAACTATTTGACTATAAAGGGGGTTTTAGAAAGGCAAATCAGTTAAGCCGCTAAGCTTAACTGATAGAGTACATTGAACTAAAAGGCGATTAAGCCTCGTCACCGTCCATTAATCCCCAGCCATCACCGTATCCATTAAAGCTATTAGCAATACTTTCAATGTATTGCTCTGCTTGTCCTAGAAGGGTGTGCTCTGGCACCATTTGTACTTGAGTGATTACTTCCCAAACGCCAGTGTCTTTACATTTTTCAAGCTCAGCATTTTGAACTAATGCATCAGAAACTATTTCTTTAGCAAATTTTTCAGCATCGGCTTCTTGTTCAAATAAAATAAAAAAATCGACTTGGTGCATTTTATTTAAATCAATGCCATCAGCGGCTATTTCGGCTAAAAGTTGGCCGTTATCATCATCAGGGAATTGCATTAAAAACTCATTTAAAATTAATTTTTTATTCGTAGGCACTATTGTAACTAAAATATTGTCTTAACGCGTACTAATTTTAATTATGCTGATATTTATTCAAAGTTAAATTTACGCGTTAGATTGTTATTAAGTTAATGTGTTGCTCATTATGGCTATGCTAATATGCGGGTAATTAACCAGTTTTTTGTAAGATATTAAAAGTAAGGATATTTACTTGTTTATTAAGTTTTTACGTTGCATGTGTGTTGTGAGCGCTTTAATTGCGACAAATAGCTATGCGGCAGAAAAAGTCATAGAAGATTACGAAATTGAAGGGTTAAGTGGCGATTTAGAAAATAACGTAGCCCTTTATCTCAAGCAATTAATTGGTGAAAAGCCAACCCGTACACTTCGTCGTTATGCTCAAAAACAAGTACAAAATAGCATCAAAGCACTTGGCTATTATAGCCCGACCGTCGAGGTTATTTATGATAAAAACGACAGCGAGCTAATAGTTAAAGTTGAACGGGGTCCTGCAACTCGCATAGAAGCAATTAATATTACGCTAAACGGTGATGGTCAAAGCGATACCCAATTACAGGCATTGATTAAAAGCACCAACTTAAAACAAGGTGATGTTTTAAATCATGGTAAATATGACTCTGCTCATAAAAAAATAGAATCTATGTTGCTAGAGCTTGGTTATTTTGATGCTAAGTGGCCAGCGCGCAAATTAGAAGTGTCGCTTAAAAAAAATAGTGCTGTTATTACTTTTATAATTGATACCGGAGTCAGGTATCAGTTTGGCGATATACAAATTGCCAGTAGTACACCCGCTGAAAAATACATACGCTCTATAGCGCCTTTCTCTCAGGGCCAACCTTATAAATCAACACATATTGCTGACTATAACTTGGATTTATCAAGTACCCCTTATTTTGCCAGTGTGCGTGTTTATGCTGACATAGCAGCGCGCAAAAATAGCCAAGTACCGATTAAAGTTGAAGTATTACCCAAGCCAGCTAACAGCTATGAAATTGGCGGTGGTTTTAGTACTGACTTAGGACCCAAGGTGCGTTTTAAATGGAGTAAACCGTGGATCACAGAAGACGGCCACTACCTCGAAACTAATTTAAATGTGGCGCAAAAGCAGCAAGATATTTCCATGGCTTATACAATTCCGGTTGATGATCCTAATGATGATTTATGGCGATTCTCTGTCGGTTATAAATTAGAAGATGAGCTCACAAACGACACTTACAGTGAAATATTAACAGGGCAGGTTCAGCGCCAATGGTTGACTGAAAATAAGTGGGTGCGTACTGCATTTTTACGCCGCGACCAAGAAACCTACCGTATTGGTGATGAAGACGAAGAAAGTACCGAAATGTTAATGCCTGGCATTAGCTACGCGCGCAAAAAATCAAAAGGCGGCACGACTCCCTATTGGGGAGAGCAGTGGCTTATATCTGCTGAGTTTGGCTTAGATGATGTGCTTTCAAGTACTAATCTGATTAGGGTGCAAATGCAACATGCTTGGCTACGCACTTATTTTGACCGCCACTTGGTGTTTTTAAAAGCGAATGTGGGAGCAATGCTTGTTGATGATATTAACAACGTGCCATTTTCACTTCGGTTTTACGCAGGTGGCGATCAAAGCGTTCGTGGTTTTGCGTACCAATCAATTTCGCCCGAGAACGATGATGGCGAGCTAATAGGTGGTAAGTATTTACTATCGGGCACGATGGAATATAACTACCAGTTTGCTAAAAATTGGCGAGCAGCTTTATTTGTTGATGGTGGTACTGCGACTAATGATTTTTCTGATGATTTTGAAGTAGGTGCTGGTTTTGGTTTTCGCTATTTAACACCCGTTGGCCCCGTGCGTATAGACCACGCTTGGGGATTAACAAAAGAAAGTAAAAGCACACGTTTAAGTATTACCATAGGGCCAGAAATTTAATGTCAGTATTAAAAAAGATAACAGCCGCCGTAAGTGCTATTTTTGTCACGTTAGTTGTTGCACTATTTTGTTTGTTATTTACCGCACCCGGTAATCAATTTATTGCTTATAGTGCAAATAAAGCGGTAGATGGACTGCATATTGAAATTAAAGATGGCCGTTTTATTTATAATGATGCCTTTAATGTACGCTTTGCTAGCAACGGATTGGACTTTAATGCACAACAATTGAAAATTGATTTGTTTTGGTGGCAGTGCGATGGAATTTGTATAGATAACTTAAGTGCTAAATCTATAAATTTAACATTACCAAAAACTGCAGATTCACAAGAAGAAGCCGCGGCAGAGCCGCTTGAAAAAATCAGCTTACCTTTTAATATTGCTGTAAAAAACATTGCGATCAATAAATTTACTCTAGAGCATCCAAGTGCAAACGTAAGCGTTAATAACTTTAAACTCTCAGCAAAAGCAGAGGGTTCAAAGCTGACGGTTAAAAGCCTGAATATTCCCACCATACTTGTTGCTTTAAAAGAGCAAGAACAAGATGCGAAAACACAAACGGCGCAAAATACTCAAGCGCCTTTAACGCACCTACCCGCATTACCTAATATAGAATTTACTTCACCACTTGATTTAGTTGTTGAAGACTTTGAAATAGCTAAAATTACGATTGAGCAAAACGAAGCCCAACATGTTATTGAAAACATCTCGCTGCAATTAAGTGTGGAAGATGCGGTTATTAATTTAGAGTCATTCTCAGCAAAGTATGAACAGTGGCAGCTTAATACGCATCTTAACGCTGAGCTTGCAGGGAATTTGCCCGTGAAAGGGGATGTTGTTTTACAAAGTGACGAGCACCAAGCCAATTTGCAGTTGAATGGCGACTTATCAAATCTAAACTTAAATTTAGAAACACAGGGGCAATATCCGCTTAGTTTAACGGCAACGGCAAATTTAAAGCAAAAAAACTATCCATTTGAGTTAAATGGAAAAATTAAGCAGTGGCTTATTGATGCACAAAGTAATGAACTTAAAGTACGAAATGTTAGCCTTAACGCACAAGGTAATGCTGACGACTATCAGCTTAGCCTACAGGCGAATAGTCAACTAGGCGCGTACCCAGCTGTTGACTTAAATACCCAATTAAAAGGCAGTCTCACCAAAGCAACTTTACAAGCGCTAAGCATTAAAGCGAACGAAAGCAGTGCAACTATAGAAGCCAATGTTGATTGGCAAAAAGGCATACAGGCTAACTTTAATGGCACGCTTGCTAACTTAAAAGCGCAGTACTTAACTGATGCCGCTACCAGTGATATTTCAGGGCAGTTTAAAGGCTCGTTTAATGCAGCTGACGATAAGTGGCAGCTACAAATGAATAATACAAAGTTAAGCGGATTACTTAACGACGTGCCACTAGAATTTGCCTCAAACTTTAAGCTCGACAACACGTTAAAAGCTAATATTGATAGCTTTTATTTAAGTAGCGGCACCAATAAATTAGCACTAAGCGGTCAAGTTGATGACACTTGGCAGGTTGATGGCAAAGTAACGCTAAAAAGTGATGAAAAAGCTAATATTCCATTTACTGCCGACGGCAACGCAAATTTAAAAGTGAGAGGGGAAAGGTTAACGCCCTCTGTTGATTTAGCACTAATACTAGATCGCTTTATTTTTGATGAAATAAACATTAACAAATTATCAGTAAAAGGGCAGTTAGATACCGCAGCCGATTGGCAAACTGATGTTTCGGTAAGTGTTGGTTCGGCGCTTGTGGCCGAACAGCAAATTAATAGCGTTAAAATTGATATTAGCGGCGACAAAACAGATCACCAACTTACGGCATCTGTAGATGCCGAGCAAGGCAGTGTAGAACTTGAAGTTAATGGCAAAATTAATAATACCACTTGGAATGGCGAGCTTAGTAATGTAACGCTTAGCGATAAAAAGCTTAGTTTTAGTAATACTAAAAATATTGCCATTATGGTTAATACGCAAAGTGGCGACTTTGATGTAAGTGCACATTGTTGGGCATCTGATCAAAGTGAATTATGCATAGACACCTTAGCGCAGTCAAAAAATCTCGGTCAGTTAAATGCTAAACTAAGCAACTTAGCACTTGAGGAGCTTAAGCACTTTTTACCTAATAGCATTCGTACTCGCGGTAATATAGCTGGCGATGTAGCACTTAATTGGCAAAGCGGTGCGCTTAAAACATTACGCGCAAATATCGATTCTAGCGACTTAGAAGCAGTGCTTACCTCGGAAGAAGATCGTTTTAAATTACCAATCGAAACTTTAACTATTAGTGCGTTTTCGGACTCTCAAATTGGCAAGCTTGAAGCTAATCTAGAATCAAGTGTATTAGGCAAAATTAATACACAAATTAATATCGACGATATACAAAATTCGCAAGCGCTTAATGGCACCATTAATATCGATAAAATACTCCTTTCAGACTTACAACCTTTTCTTGAAACCCTCGAGCAGTTAAAAGGAGATATTAGCGGAAAAGTGGCGTTAGCAGGTACGTTAAAAGATCCTTTATTAAATGGCGAACTTAATGTTAGCGATATTAGTTTAGAGGGCGAGCAACTACCTATAGCGCTGCAAAAATCAAACATAAACGTATTGTTTGATAAAACAACAGCCACAATAAAAGGCAACTTAAACGACAATCAGGGCGGTAAAATAAATCTAACCGGTGACGTTGATTGGCAAGGTGCGCAACCTGCTGTAAATGTTATGGTAGTTGGCGAGCAGTTTTATGTACGCGCGCAGCAAGGGGTTACTTTTAAAGTATCGCCGGATTTAAAAATAGGCTTGGCTAATAATGCACTCAAGCTTGCTGGTGAGGTAGTTGTGCCTTACGGTCGTATAATGATTGAAGAGCTTCCTGAGGGCGCGGTGCAAGTTAGCGATGATGAAATTATTGTTGATCAAAAAACCGAGGCCACCGAAACAGTTCCGTTTGATTACGACATAGATTTAAAAGTGATTGTTAAAAACGATGTAAAAGTAGAGTCGTTTGGCTTGGAATCAAAAGTTGCGGGTGATTTAGCGATAAAAATGAGTCAAGGTGCGCCAATTATAGCCACAGGTGAGCTTAACTTAATTGAAGGTACTTACTTAGCCTTTGGGCAAGATTTAATAATCAGCACCGGGCAAGTCGGTTTTAGCGGTTCAATTGAACAACCATTTTTAAATATTAAAGCAATACGTAACCCCGATACGACTGCAAATGGTGTCATTGCAGGGGTTACGCTCACGGGTAATGTTGAACAACCAACGCTTAAAATATTTTCTGAGCCTGCGATGGATCAAGCTCAAGCACTCGCATATTTACTTAATGGCCAACCTTTAGGTGATGGGGAAAGTTCGTCAAGCGATGCTATGCTCACACAGTTATTACTCTCTCAAGGTGTTAGTCGCAGCGAAGGGGTTGTTTCTAAGGTAGGTGAAACCTTTGGGTTGTCAGATGTAAGTTTAAGCTCATCAGGTAGTGGTGATAGCACCAAAGTAGAAATATCAGGTTACGTAGCACCTAGCTTACAAGTTAAATATAGCGTGGGTGTATTTGATTCGCTCAGTGAAGTGGCTGTGCGTTATCAGTTACTTTCACAGTTATACATAGAAATAACGAGCGGCCTATACCAAAATGTTGATGTGCTATATAAGTTTGATTGGGAATAAACAAAACTATAATAATTATAAGGATATAAGCGATGAAAAAAATTATATTGCCAGCTCTGCTTAGTGTTATGTTGAGCGGTTGTGCTCAACAACTCGGTGATGATGTTGCTAAACAAGAGCTACCTTTATTTAGCGCGAGTGAAGTAATTGCTAGTGCAACAGATAATGACTGGCGAGTAGTGAACGCTCAAAATATTTTAAAGATAACGCTGCCAACGGGCGATGCGTATGTTGAGCTTAATGAACGGCTTGCCCCAAAGCACACTCAAAACATTAAAAAGTTAGCGCGAGAAGGGTTTTATAAAAATACTAGCGTTTATCGGTTTGTTGAAGGTTTTGTTGCTCAGGGCGGGGACAGCTCGGGTAAAAAGTTAATTAAAACGGCAGATAAAACAGTCCCTGCTGAGTTTTATTTAACAACAAACAAACCACTTTTAATTACTGAGCTAAATGGCGACGGATATGCACTAGTTACTGGCTTTTTAAACGGCTTTGCAGTAGCTCAAAACTCAGCACATACGCAAACATGGCAAGTGCATTGTAGTGGTGTGTTTGCAATGGCGCGCGATAACGATATAAATAGTGCGAGTACGGAGTTTTTTGTAACGATAGGGCAAGGCCCGCGCTACCTTGATAAAAACATTACGGTGTTTGGCCGAGTGATCGAAGGTATAGAGCATTTTAATCGTTTAGCGCGTACACCAACTGAAGGTAAAGTATTTAACCCAATTACCAATATACAAGTACTTGGCGATGTACAAAGCGATAAAAGTATATTTAAAGTGATGAAAACAAACTCATCTGTGTTTAAAAACTTAATCAGTGCTCGTAAAAACCGTATTGAACCATGGTTTGTTAAAGCACATAGCTACATTGATGTGTGTGGTATGCCTATACCCACTAAGCGCGAAGTTAATTAAAAAATGTAAAAAGGAGCCTAGGCTCTTTTTTTAATACGAGGGTCTGTTGATCTTTGCGGATTAAAATTTGTTCAATCTAGGGGCTATTTAATCGCGGCGCGAGGTTTGTAACCTAGTGGGCTAAGTAAAAACCGAGCAACAAAGAGTGAATAGCCCCTAGGCAGAACCCTTTGGGCAACTCCTGTTTGGCATTAATGCTACGTTATCGCCTATTTATGGGGAACAACCACACTACTTAGGCTCTGCCTTGCCTAAATACCAAACAGACTGCTGCAAATTTAACCTTGAAAGGTCAACAGACCCTAATATTCCAATTTAAAATAAACTACTGACGATTAATTTTAACTGCAAATGGCGTGTCGTTATAATGCGTAGAGCGATACGGGTTTATATCAAGCCCACCGCGACGAGTATAACGCGCGTAAACCTCTAACTCTTTAATATTAAGTTGTGTTGTTAAATCGCTATAAATACGCTCAACACACTGCTCATGAAATTCGTTATGTGTTCTGAACGAAATTAAATAACGCAGTAACGATTCGCGACATATTTGCTCGCCTGTGTATCGTATGATCACACTTGCCCAGTCAGGCTGGGAGGTAATTAAACAGTTTGATTTAAGTAAATGGCTATAGAGCGTTTCTGTTACTACGTTATCACTTTTTGCTTTAAGTGAATTAGCATCAATATCGTAATTATTAATCTCAATATCTAAGTCATCAATACATTCACCTGGCAGCGCTGTACACGGTAAGCAATTGTAATCATCAGGATTATATAAAGTCACTTTGACAGGGCTGTTAACCGCGTTTGATAAGTCATCAATTAAGTGCTGTTTTACTACATCAATGCTTTCAAATCGGGTTTGGTTAAAGCTATTTAAATAAAGTTTAAACGACTTTGACTCAATAATATGGCTGCTTTGGCATTCAAAGGTAAATAAGGCTACGGCAACTTGCGGTTTACCTTTATTGTTTAGCCATGAAAGCTCGTAACCTGTCCAAATGTCTTGGCCTTTAAATGGAAGCTCTGCTTCGTCAATATTTAAAGCATCACGATTTAGTTTGCGCGCAATAGGGAAAAGCAAGCTTGGCGTGTACACATCTACATACTCAGTAGATTGGCCTAATACGCTACCTTTAAGGTCTGGAGAATTGCTGTAATCTGTCATGTTTGCTCTTAAATAGTTACAATAGGGACATTATATCTAATTTAAATGAGTTTCACAGTATGTCTGTTGCATTGCTTATAGAACAACTTCATCAAAAATTTAGCGAAAATACCCTTAAAAACACTACAAAGTACCCACTTATTGCGCATGACGAGCAATGGCCAAGCCCATGTGAAGTTGGTGAGTTTGACGAGCAAGGAAACATTCAATGGCAGGGCGCGCGTCAGCAACCTGCAGGTTCGCTTAATGATTTAGCCAGTGCACTTGAGCTTGATTTCCCAAAAGAGCTTAGCGAGCTATATGGGCATATGTACGGTGGAAGCATTTCAGCAGTTATTGATGGGCATCAGGTTGAATTACTACAAGCATGGAACGAAGAAGACTTTAATTTGTTACAGCAAAATATAACGGGTCACATTTTAATGAAACGCAAGCTCAAGCAGCCAGAAACAGTATTTATTGGTTTAACAGATCAAGATGATTTACTAGTGAGTGTTTTGGTGCACACTGGTGAAGTATGTTTAGAGCACGTAGGCAAAAACACACACCATGTACTTGCACCTAACATTAATGCTTTTTTAAAGGCATTAGAGGTTTAAAACGTGTTTAATAAATCAGCTTAGCGTCATCACTAAGCTGATTTTTAGAGCCATTACTAGGGCGTGTTGACCTTTCGTGGTTGATTTTGCAGCTGTATGTTTGGTTTTTAGGCAAGGCAGAGCCTATGTAGTGTGGTTACTCCCCATAAATAGGCGATAACGAAGCATAAATGCCAAACATGCGCTGCCCTTTGGGTTCTTTCTAGGGACGATTAACTCTTTGTTGCTCGGTTTTTACTTAGCCCACTAGGTTACAAACCTCGCGCCGCGATTAAATCGTCCCTAGATTGAACAAATTTCAATCCACAAAGGTCAACACGCCCTAATGGTTACTGAAAATCCCACGATATATTAGACACTAAGCCACATGGCTCACACCTAAAGTCGAATAACCCAAACCACGATTCAGGTAATTTCCAATCGCCATTGCAGCTAGGGCATTTTCGTTCAAGTTCAGACGCTTTATCTACGCCGCCTACACGGTATAAATAATAATAGGTTGGCTTTTTAGTTAAAAAACTAATTCGCTTTGTTATGTCTTTTCCGCGTCTGTATAAGTCGCTTTGGATACTCGATATTTCTTCAAGTGCCGGAAACTCACAACGGGTTGCGCCATTAATTTGAATTTGATCGCAGGCTTGCCAATCTTCTTGCCATTTTATAAGCGTTTTATAGTCACCATTAGCAATTGCCGGAATACGAAATAACGGCACAGGCAAAAAGTCATCACCACAATAAAGCGGGCTACACGTATGCACATAGGTTGTGTATAAAATATAACTTGATGGTTCTTTACAGCAGTCAGCACCATTGGAGTGAATATCTTGTCCAATCACTTTTACTTTTGGCGCAAGTAGCCCCGCACTATGTAACTTTTCGATACTGTGCTTAACAAACGGGCTGTTATTTAGCGGGTGCATTGCATCTTCAGTAGGGCACATTACACGGGTAATAAAAAATCCATCTTTTAAAACGGTTGGAAATTCTTCCCCCATTATTTGACCATTAAAACGCAGTGCATTTACTAAGCGATTTATTGCTTGTTCGGCTTGTTCTAGGGTGGTGTCTTGGTAGCAATCAAAAGTTAAATCAACAACGAACATTTATAGTCTCAAATTATTTTTGTTCTAGCAGTGCAAGAAGTTTATCGAGTTTTTGCTCAATTCTATCTAATTGACTTGTTTTAAGCTCAGTACTATCTGACTGCTGTGGGTTTCTCATGAAGTTATTTATTGAATCAGGATTGTTTTTATATTGGCTTACTGCTGCAATAATCATCGGCATAGGAACCGGTTGCGCCAAACGGCTTTTAGTTAGTGCTACAGTAGGGGTTTTGCCTTCATCAAGAAGGGCTTTAATTGCATCAAATACAACTGAATTCATTAGATATATAACTCTTTAATAAAATAAATACGCAGCATATAAATGCTGCGCAGATGCTATGTTAGCAATAAATAAGGGAGGGTACATTAAATAAAATTACTTACTTTGACGAATGCGTACATCTAACTCGTCAATTACTTCACTCCAATCACCGTCTTGTGCAAGCGATTCAGCTAAAAAGTGCTGTTGTGCCTCATCCCAAAAAGAAGCTTCTTGGAGTAGCGTTGTGTCTTCTAATTCATGTGAGGCAATAAATGCATCTATTTGTTCATCAGAATTAGGTAATCCAAGTTGTGCAAATAGTGTATTGATGTCGTGTTTAGTCGTATCCATGATATTGCTCCTTTAAACGAATGAAAACTTATTCTAAGGATTAACTCTACTCCTAGCTAGTTAAACTCTCGCTGAATTTACGGTTAATAATTTTAGGTATATAGTTAGGTATAAAGTTAAACAGTCTACAGCTAAAATAATAAAGGAAATACAATGAGTGTAACCACGCCAGCTGATACGTTCAGCGTACAGTATTTAGCCGCAGAAGATATTAGCACTGCAGCAAGCCTAATTTATCAGGCTTATCATGACGATCCTGTATTACAAAACATGCTTAGCTACAATGACGAAAATAAATCAGTATACGAAAAAAAATTACGATCATTAATTCGCGAAGAGCTCAGTAGTTTTTGGCAAGAAAAGCAGCCATTAATTGGTTTATACCGCAACGATAAATTAAAAGCAGTAGCGTGTGTATTTGAATCTAATAGCCAATTACAAGCGCAGCGTTATTGGCACTGGCGTTTAAAATTAATGCTGAGTGCGGGCTACTTACAAACAAATCAATTAATAGATAAAGAACAAACAATTAGAGATGCCCTTAAAGAGAAAGGCAATTACTACTTTTTAGCTTTTATTGCCGTAGATCCACATTTTCATGGGCAAGGGTTTGGTCGTTACTTACTACGAGGGCTTGATGATTTAGTTAAATGTAACGCTGAGTCAACGGGGATGGCTGTATTTGTAACGCGTAAAGAGCACACTGAATTTTTTAAAACCGAAAAGTTTGAAGCATTTAAACACCTTACTTTTAACCAAGTAGAGGGCGAGTTACTGTTTAAATCAATAATTGAGCCAACTATTTAAAATTATGATGTAAGCCAATGCGCCCAAACGGACATAAGGCCGTGAGATATATCTCACATTATCGTGAGCATTGTCAGTTAAAGGCTATTAATAAGTAGCCTTTTTCCATTCAAGCTATTGTTATTTAAAGTTTATTTTTATTTTTCATTTTTGTGACGTTTATTTATTTAATGTTAAGTCCTATTTCTCCCCCCTGATTGCTTTAAACTTCTCTTCGTCAAGACGACATAGCTCAATGATTGAGTTACTGCCAAGGATACGGAATAGGCAACATAGCGGACGCTAGCAGGAAGCATAAAGGACAAGCTAAAACGGATACAAGGAAGAATAAGGAAGTGCATGAAGCACTTAGTAGCTAGGAGTTACTTTAGGATAATCACGGATGACGCTACAGGAAGTAGCAGGAGCGTTAGTTTACGCAGGACGGCCAAGATGGCAAGTGGACATTGCAGGATGCAAAAGTGGCAGGAGATACTTTAAAGGATTACCAGGGATGATGCTACGGGATGCAGCTAAACGATAGATTTCGTGGGTTTGCCAAGATGGCTATGGATATTGCAGGATACAAAAAGTGGCAGGAGCTACTTAAAAGGATTACCAGGGATGATGCTACAGTATGTAGCCAAACGATAGATTTCGTGGGTTTGCCAAGGTGGCTATGGATATTGCAGGATGCAATGTGAGGGTAAACAAGGTTGTTTACTCGTTCAGGGGATGATAATACGGATTTAAGATAATGGATATCTAGCAGGATGCAGTCCAATTGGGGCGTAACTTTAGTTACGCCTTAGTTTTTTGTGTTGAATTAAATTTATTAATTTAAGACAAATACTCCTAAAGTATATTAAGTTTTATATTTTATGCGGTGGAACAACCACACTTTTCAAAAACTCATTTTCCATAATTAACACACCTTGATAAGCATTTTCACCATCGCTTGAAAACTCAAATATAAATTCACTTTTGATGCCTGGCTTGCCGCTCTTTAAAAAACCAAAGCGGCGTTTTGTGCATGCAACACTCATCAACTGCACCTGCAATTGCTCACTTTGACGTTTAGCATGAACGTTCGCCGCTTCAGCAACCTTTCGGTTAAGCCAAAATAAGTAAATTACACTACCAATAAGTATGAACGTCCATAAACTTGCCATTTAAGAGAATAACCTTCCAATTGCACGCGCGAGGGTTTCGCTACGATTTTCTTTACGTAATAAGCCTAATAAATGCGGGCGAATAGTCGGTATTGCAACTAAGTCAGCAAAAATACTAGGAAACAACTCATCAATTTTTTGATGATGTGCGCAATTATCCATAAATACATGTAAGCGTTCAGGGTTTTCTAATTGCTTAAAACACCGCCCAGCTATTGTTAGTAACACGTCAGAGTCGTGTCTTACCTGTGAGCTTAGTACAGTATCAACTAATTGAGCGCATAACCCTTGAGCTTGACCTTTTGAAACCGATCTTAGTGCTGCGGTTATAGCTAATGCATCGTTACTACTAATTGCGGCCTGCGTGTAATCAACAAGTAACTCACTCATTGATGTTGGTATTTCAACGTGTTCAAGCATGGCACTGAGTGGTTGCAGTACTTCAATAGGTAAATGCGCCCATGCTTTTTGCAAATTACTTAAGTTTGTATCGCTGTCTAAGCGTAGTGCAAAATCGGCAATACCCTGCAGTGCAACACCTTGCCAATTATCAAAACCAATTTTACCGCTAAAGTATAACTGTGCATGCTCGTAATACTGCGACGCAGGCTGTTTTAATAGTACTTTTACTTGGGCGTTAAATGCCGCTAATTTATTTGCGTTTGGTGTAAAAACATAAGGGTTATTATCAAGTTTTCCATCGGCTTGCTCACCTGTAATTTCAGTGCCTAGCGCTTGAATAACCATATCAGCAAAGTGATCGCGGCTAGCACTTACAAGCATACTTTGCTCATCAAGTGAAAACTTTAAAAACCATACATAAGGTTCTTTACTGGCTTTAGTATCCCAAAATTGGATAGCGAGCCAAGCATGACCAGCAAGAGGATAAGGGTAAGGCACTTGAGCTTGTTCAATAGCTAAAAATTGTTTTTTATCAAGCTTAGTAATGTGCCTGCCAATATCAAAAGCACGCCACTGAGTACCCGCACCATCTAAAAGCTGACCTAATGTAGCTATTTGATCACTCATTGTTTTCTCAACTGTTTTTACTGCAAAATTACATTAATTATACGTCATAGCCGCCTATGAGGGAACAGGGTATAATTGCATTACATATATAAAAGAGGGTGGTTATGTACCAGCAAACCCAAACTTATTTAGTGCAGCTAACGGCACTTTTACAAATACACGCGCTTTGGCAAAGTGAGCCAATAGACGCTGATGCACTGCTTTCAAATACTCCTTTTTGTCACGATACAATGGCGTTTGAGCAGTGGTTACAATTTGTATTTATTGATAAAATACAGCAATTAATAACGCACAAGCAACCACTGCCACGTAACTTTGCTATTGCCCCTATGGCGCAAATGACACTTGTGAATAAAGCAGGGAGCGATGAAATAATTGAATTACTAACAGCCCTTGATACCTTTTTAGGAGAACCAAATGAGTGAGCGTCCAGCGCCTATTGAATATGGCGAGCTGACTATTTTGTATCAAGATGAAAACTATGTGGCTATAAATAAGCCTTCAGGTTTATTAGTGCATCGCTCGTTTTTAGATAAACACGAAACCCAGTTTGCTATGCAAATGTTGCGCGACCAGCTAGGGCAACATGTATTTCCAGTACATAGGCTCGATAGACCTACGTCCGGCGTATTACTGTTTGCATTGAGCTCTGAAGCTGCTCGCGATATGAACCAGCTATTTATTGAGGGCACCATTGCTAAGCGCTATTTGGCCTTAGTGCGCGGTTTTGCACCAGAGTCGGTATTTTTAGATAAACCGCTTAAAGAAGAACTTGATAAAATAGCCGATAAGTTTGCAGATCAAGATAAAGCACCGCAAGAAGCGCAAACCCAGTTTAATTGCTTGCACCAAGCTGCATTGCCTATTCCTATAGGTAAGTATCCAACAGTGCGTTACTCGTTAGTTGAGTGTTTTCCAAAAACCGGGCGCAAGCATCAAATTCGCAGACACTTAAAGCACTTATCACTGCCTATCATTGGTGATGTAAATCACGGTGATAACCAGCATAATCAATTTTTTAGGGAGCATTTTGAGCTAAGACGCCTAATGTTATTTGCAACAGAGCTTAGTTTTGTGCACCCTTATAGTAATGAATCAATAACAATTAAAGCGCCACTAGGTGAAGACATGCTTGAAATATGTAAGCAGCTAGGTTGGCCAGAGCAAGAAAAGGATTATTAATGGCACATATTAGTATTTTTGTAGGCAGCGTTAATGGCGGTGCAGAGCGTTTAAGCGATGAAGTTGCAACCACAATAGAGCAAGCAGGTCATACTGCAATAGTAATTACTGAAGCATCACTTGATGATATAAAAAATGCATCGCATATTTTAATTGTTACCTCCACAACAGGGCAAGGTGATGTACCGAGTAATTTGGCAGGATTGTACTTTGCAATGAATAGCACTTTCCCAATGCTTACCGATAAACCGTTTGGTGTAATTGCAATGGGTGACAGATGTTACGGCGATACATTTTGTGGCGCAGGTCGTAGCTTTGACGAGCTACTTCGCGATTTACAAGCAAAGCCTGTGGGCAATCGCCTAGAAATAGATGCATGTGAAGATTTTGAACCGTGGCCAGTAACCGAGCCTTGGTTAAAAGCATGGCTGGAGAAACTACCTGCTTAATACTTTAATTTTAAAGTATTAAAAAAGGAGCGCATGCGCTCCTTTTTACTTTTGTAATTTTAATATAGTTTTATAAATTAACTACTTCTGACATCTACCTTAAGTTTTAGCTTTTGGCCAGGTTGTAAGTATTTTTGACCGGCTAAATTATTCCACTTAATAATTTCGTTAACGCTTAGATTAAACTTAGACGCAATACGTGCAAGTGAGTCACCACGGCGTACTTTGTATGTAATAGTACGGTTAGTGCTTGCCGTTGCTTGTGGTTTATTAGCTGACTTATACACAGTTAGTTTTTGATTTAGGCGCAGTACAGAGTTTTTCTTTAGCTTATTCCATTTAGCCAGCTCATCCATAGTTACGTCATATTCGCGGCTAATGTCCCATAACGTGTCGCCACTTTTAACTGTGTGCGAAAGCTTTGTGCGAGTTGCTTTATTAGCAGCTAAACGCATCTGCTTTGGTAAATGCTCGCTATTTATAGCGCCATCAGTAAGCGGGACTAATAATTCTTGGCCTACTTTAATCGTATTTGATTTGAGTTTATTAAGCGATCGGATTGCACTTGAGCTTGTTGTAAACTTTTTGGCAATTACCGATAAGCTGTCGCCTCGAGCCACAATATAACGCTGCCAGCGTAATCTATTTTTAACATCAGTGTTTGCTAGTTTTTGGCTAAATTCCTCTGCTTTATCAACAGGTAATAATAAAGAATGAGGGCCATTAGGATCAGTTGCCCAGCGGTTAAAACCGGGGTTTAATCTGTATAGCTCAGTAAGCGTCATATCGGCCATATCAGCAGCAAGTGCTAAATCTATTTGCGAGCCAACATCAACCACTTCAACCACTTGTGCATTAATTACTGGTTGCCATGTAACGTTAAAATCATCTGAGCGTTTTAATAAATCGGCAAGTGCTAATAACTTTGGTACATAGGCAGTTGTTTCGCTTGGTAAATCAAGAGACCAAAAATCGGTAGGTAAATGCTTTTTACGATTCTTTTTAATCGCGCGCATTAAACGCCCTTCACCTGAGTTGTAAGCAGCAATTGCATTTAGCCAATCGCCTTCAAGTGTTTTATGTAAATACGATAAGTAGTCAAGTGCTGCGCGAGTCGACTGCACTATGTCGCGACGACCGTCGTACCACCAGTTTTGTTTTAAATCGAATCGCTCACCGGTTGCAGGCATAAACTGCCAAATGCCCGATGCGCTGCGATTAGAATAACCAAACGGGTCAAATGCACTTTCTACAATAGGCAGTAGTGCAATTTCGATTGGCATTTCGCGCTTTTCTACTTCTTCAACTATAAAGTGTAAGTAAGGTTCTGCACGTTTAGAAATACGATCTAAATAGGCTTGGTGGCGAGCGTAATAATTACGTTCAGTAACAACAGGGCGGTTTTGCGGTATTTCGATAGAAAGTTGGTAGCGAATTCGCTCCCACACATCATCAAACACGGGAGCTTCTTGCTCATCAGGGTCAACTTGCTGATATTGTGCGTTTACCATCAATGCATTGTTAATGTCGTTAGGACTTGCGCCTTCGAGTTGTTGGTTTGCTTGCGTGGCGACTTGAGAGTCTGAGTCTAGAGTTGTCACAGTTTGACAACCACTTAGCGCTAACGCCAAGGCTACTAATAGGGGAGATTTATTCATAAATACCAATACATCGGGTAAAAAACTCGGCGAATACTACCTGTTATGAGTTAACATTGCCACTTAATGACTTTTTAAAACGCAGAAATAGAATCATCACTATATCTTAAGTTAATGATTCTAATAAAATAAATATTAAAGTATTAGTTTGTGCATTAAAAATTGTCTTTGAACTGTCTCAGACTAGCAAAGTTTCCCCAAGGTTCATTGTTTTTTGTAACCGAGATGAATTTTTCTGGCACTAACTCTGTAATGGTTGGCAAATCGCTACGCATAAATGGATTTATTTTTAGCTCCTGTCCAATAGAAGTGGGTAGGGAGATTTGGTTATTACTACGTAATTCATCTACTTTTTTACTGTACGCGAGTAGTTCTGGGTTACGTGGTTCAACCGCTTTGGCAAAGGCAAGATTAGCTTGCGTGTATTCGTGCGTGCAATACACACTGCAGCTTGCAGGCAGCTCTCTTAGTTTATTAAACGATTCCCACATTTGCTTTGGCGTGCCTTCAAATAAGCGCCCACATCCACCGCTAAACAATGTATCGCCTGTAAAAGCAAGTTCATCATTTGTATAGCAAATATGATCAAGCGTGTGCCCAGGAGTTGCCAAAATATTAAAGTTAATATTAAGCACACTGATGCTTTGACCATCAGTGAGTGCGTGAGTGATGCCTTTAAATGGACTATTTGCGGGGCCATAAACCGGTATATTCGGATAGGCGTCAACTAATGCAGCTACGCCATCAGTGTGGTCGTAGTGATGATGCGTAATTAAAATACCACCAAGCGTTAGTTTGTGCTCAGCTAGATACGCTAATACGCTCTGTGCTTGGCCTGGATCGACTACCCATGCTTGGTTACTATTATCGGTAGTTAAACACCAAATGTAATTATCAGAAAAGGCTTTAATTGCTTTGACTTGCACCATGGTAAATTGCTCTATAAAGTGACACTTACCGCATAGTATAACGAGCTCAAAAAATGAAACCAGCCCTTAGTTTTCAAGAAGGACCCAAACCACTGTCGTGGCAACAGTTTCCTCATGGGGATTATTTGCGCAAAGATATTGAACGCAAAATGGAGCAATGGCTGCCGCGTATGTTTGGCTATCATATGCTTAAGCTAGGTAATTTAAGTGGCGAATTAAATACAAGTATAAGTACGATTAAACACCAGGTGTGTGTTGCAGAGCCTGGGCCTTACACTGGGGTAGTTGCTGACATAGATGAACTGCCATTTTACGAGCACAGTATTGATGCATGCATACTAAGTCACTGCTTAGAGTATCATTCAGACCCACATCACATTTTACGAGAAGCACATCGCACACTTATTCCGGGCGGCTATATAGTAATTACGGGATTTAACCCGTTTAGTTTGTGCGGACTTGCACAAATGCTGCCTTTTAGTGGTCAGAAATTACCATGGACGGGGCGCTTTTTTACACCCGCACGGGTTAAAGATTGGCTAAACTTACTTGGTTTTGAAATTGTAAGTGACGAACGTTTTATTTATTCATCACTGGCAAGAGGTAATAGGCTATCAAGGTTTGAGTTTTGGCGGACTTTTGCAAAACAGTATTTAAAACCGATGGGCAGTGTTTATATGCTGGTGGCACGAAAAAGAGTTGCGCCACTTACGCCAATAAAACCTAAGTGGCATGCAAGGCCGCAGTTTGCGCCAGTAAAAGGGGCAGGGCTTAGACAAACGTCAAAGCAGCATTACAAAACGTGCGACCAAGAAAATAATACCAATTGCATTAAATAAGTGATCTATTATAGCGCTAAGAAAATAGCACATTAACAAGGCGAAAATTGTGACATATAGTTGTTCTATATGAATCATTTTTAACGCAGTTAGTGAGTTATTTAATGCGATAGAATGAACATGTTTTTAATAAAGTTGGTGTAACAACAGCTAATTAAGGCTGGTAGCCTACATCTTCTAGTAAATCTTTGCTGCCAGCTGCATCGCGCGCCAAATCGTCAACTATTTCGTTGTACTTATGGCCGCTATGCCCTTTAACCCATTTCCAGGTTACATTGTGCTCGCTACAGGCTTTATCTAGGCGTTTCCATAAATCGACGTTTTTAACCGGCTTTTTAGCTGATGTTAACCAGCCACGTTTTTTCCAGTTAGTGATCCACGATTCAATACCTTGCTTAACATATTGGCTATCGGTTGTTAGATTTACTTCGCATTCTCGAGTGAGTGATTCTAGGGCTACAATAGCCGCGAGCATTTCCATTCGGTTATTCGTTGTGAGTTTATAACCTTGGCTCATTTCTTTTTCGTGGCCGTTATAAATCATAAAAATACCATAACCGCCGGGGCCTGGATTACCTAAACATGAGCCATCGGTGTAAATCTCTACGGTTTTTTGCACTGTTTTACCTTGATCTTATGTACAATAAAGTGATTATAGAAAGATACCAGAATCAGGCAAAATTCGATATGGCACGTAGACAAATAGTTTTAGATACAGAAACCACCGGCATAGACCCTAAACAAGGGCATCGTATTATAGAAATTGGGTGTGTAGAGTTAGTAAATCGCCGTTTAACAGGCAATAACTTTCACGTTTATATAAACCCACAACGCCCAAGTGAAGAAGAAGCAATCGACGTTCACGGTATCACTAACGAATTTTTACGTGATAAACCGTTATTTCATCAAATTGCCCAAGAGTTTTTCGACTATATTGAAGGGGCAGAGTTAGTTATTCATAACGCACCGTTCGATGTTGGTCATATGGATAACGAATTTGCGCTGCTTAATCAGGGTTATCCTAAAACAGATACTTTTTGTCAAGTTCTCGACACGCTTAAAATGGCGCGTGACTTGCATCCAGGTCAAAAGAACAACCTTGATGCATTATGTCGTCGTTACGATGTAGATAACGGTAAACGAACGCTTCACGGCGCGCTACTGGATTCTGAGATTTTAGCCGATGTGTACCTTGCCATGACGGGCGGTCAAACAAAGCTGAATTTGAATCAAAACAAAGATGACGGCAGCGAGCAACAGAAGGGCGGTATAAAGCGTTTAAATAGTGATAGAGCCCCATTAGTTGTTCTGCGGGCAAGCGACGCTGAGCAAAGCGCACACGAAGCACGATTAGATCTTGTAAACAAAGAAGGCGGCCAATGTATATGGCGCGCTGAATAAGGCGATTTAATGAAAACGATGTATTTTGTAACAGCGTTATGTGCAGCTAGTTTATTTACTGGCAATGCATATGGCGTAAAACAAGTAGAAGTGCTCAAGCGCGATGGGCATCAAAATGAGATCCCTTTACTTGATAATCGTTTTCGCATAGATAGCAAAATAGATGAAATAACACTGCTTTTTTTTAGAAAATCAGGTGCACCTGCTGTTATTTTAGTGAGGCCCGATGGCAGTAAGTACTTTGCTACTGACTCAGTTAAAAACCCTAACTTAGATTGGTTTGATGAACTCAGCTACGATTTAGTAACCATAAAAAAACCTATGGCAGGTCCTTGGCAAGTAATAGGCAGTATTTTACCCGACAGCAGAATAGTTGTATTAGGCGAGATATCTCTTGAAGCAGAGCCTCTTCCTTCAATGTTGTTTAGGGGGGAGACAATAAAAATCACCGGAAAAATACTAAATGACGGTGAGCCAATTAATACAAACCTATTTAGAGATGTTGTTAGCCTTAATGTTGACTTTGTAAGTACCAACAATGAAAACTTTGCTAACTTTGGCGCAGGCATTCAAGAAGTAGCTGAATTTAAAGACGATGGACGTGGATTTGATGAACGCCCTAAAGATGGTGTATTTACCGGCGAGTTTACTTTAGATTTCCCTGCGGGTGAATGGACACCAGAGCTTTACGTTGCGACACCTTTGCTGCAGCGTCGCATTGTGCAAAATACAATAGAAGTGCACGAACCGCCTTTTGTAACCGAAGTCGCGTTAGCAGAGCAAGACACAGACGAGCATCTGTTAACTATAAATATAGACCCAAGTATTGTTAAGCCAGAAACAGTCATCATCCAGGGAAAAATCTACTATCCCAATAACGAAGAGCAAATGTTTACCATAGATGCTGTTGCTAAAGACTCACGACAACTTAGTGTTAAAAATTATGATTGGGGTAGATATAGTGTTGAACTGTCCGTTTTTGGCACTAATATTAATGGTCGTGAATTTATGGCAACGCTACCAACGTATAAATTTGAGATAGAACGACCCATAGAAGCGGTGCCCGAAATTGATCCGGCAACGATTATTACGCCAGATAAAATGATTGAGAGTGAGCCTGTTGAAGAAAAAATGGCCACATCTACAATTATTAGTTTAATTGTAGGCTGCAATACGCTCATTTTATTACTCGGTTGGTTGTTAATTCGTATATTTGTTCAGAAAAAACCGATTAAATTTAAAGTGAAGCTGCCTTTTTTAAAGAAAAAGAAAACAAGTGAAGGTGATGTTGCCGACACAGAAAAAAATCAAGTCGGTAAAAATGGCTCAAAAAATGACAGATCAGGTGAAATTTTAAACCTTTCGATGACAGATGACTAAAAAACCTATAAAAAAACAAAAAAGCCCTTGACGAAATAGGGGTTGGTTCGTATTATTCACGCCGCTGTCAGGGAGACCTAAACAGCAACGGAAATATGGAGTGGTAGTTCAGTTGGTTAGAATACCGGCCTGTCACGCCGGGGGTCGCGGGTTCGAGTCCCGTCCACTCCGCCATTTTCGTAAAAATTGTAAGTAAAAGCTGGAGTGGTAGTTCAGTTGGTTAGAATACCGGCCTGTCACGCCGGGGGTCGCGGGTTCGAGTCCCGTCCACTCCGCCAACACTTACACAACGTATGGTTGTAAAACATATTCTTATTATGGAGTGGTAGTTCAGTTGGTTAGAATACCGGCCTGTCACGCCGGGGGTCGCGGGTTCGAGTCCCGTCCACTCCGCCA
>NZ_JADYWS010000018.1:0-111323 GCF_015864715.1 Pseudoalteromonas sp. NZS71
TGGGTGATTAGCTCAGTTGGGAGAGCATCGCCCTTACAAGGCGAGGGTCACTGGTTCAAGTCCAGTATCACCCACCACATATAAAACCTATTATTATATAATAGTCGTGTTTTAAAATTGTAATATGGGTCGTTAGCTCAGTTGGGAGAGCATCGCCCTTACAAGGCGAGGGTCACTGGTTCAAGTCCAGTACGACCCACCATTCTTAGAATGGTGCATATTACAAGAAAATCTAAATGGGTCGTTAGCTCAGTTAGAAAAAAGAGAACATTACCGCTATTTACAAGTAACGGCGAGGTTCACTGGTTAAAGTCCAGTACTATTTATTTCAATAGTAGCGTTTTAATTTATATGTGGGTGATTAGCTCAGTTGGGAGAGCATCGCCCTTACAAGGCGAGGGTCACTGGTTCAAGTCCAGTATCACCCACCACATATAAACCTATTATTATATCAATAGTCGCGTTTTAAAATTTAATATGGGTCGTTAGCTCAGTTGGGAGAGCATCGCCCTTACAAGGCGAGGGTCACTGGTTCAAGTCCAGTACGACCCACCATTCCTAGAATGGTGCATATTAAAATGTAATTTGGGTGATTAGCTCAGTTGGGAGAGCATCGCCCTTACAAGGCGAGGGTCACTGGTTCAAGTCCAGTATCACCCACCAAATTACATCAAGCGGTTAATTTGATAATAAAGAATTAAATAACAGGCATACCTATTATATGTGGGTGATTAGCTCAGTTGGGAGAGCATCGCCCTTACAAGGCGAGGGTCACTGGTTCAAGTCCAGTATCACCCACCACATATAAATACCATCAGACAACCTCTCTAGTAATAACTCTTTCTTCGCATATTAAATACATTTAAGAACTTTATAAAAACTCAATATATAAATCGTATGTAATTAACTTAGCCGTAAGAAAAAGAGCATCGCCACCCTTTACAAATAATGGCGAGGGTCACTAGTATCAAGCCAAGTAATCACCCACCACATATAAATACCATCAGACAACTCTTTAAATGACAACTTCTCTAGTAATAACTCTTTTCCCATATTAAATACGTTTAACTCCTCTTTTTACCTTAAATACATTTCATATTTTTATTAAAATCTAAATTTCCATATCAAAGCACTCATCAAATATAGCGTTATCAATTTTACTTATTTAGTTTTTAATTATGTTATTCGGCTCAGTACCTTCGTAGTTAGATAAACGTATTAGGCAAAGTTAAGTACCTAATAAATACAGCTATCATTTAAATTCCCTTGTAAGGAGTTAAACTGTTGATTATAGTCTGTGTTAAATACAATTACGCTTAAGCCAATGCCAACTAAGATCTATTCAAAAGCCAAAATACTTATAGTAGAAGAGCAACCACTTGCTCAAAGCTATATGAAACAATCGTTAGAAAGGCTTGGCTTTCGGCAGTTGCGCTTTGCTGATCATGCAAATTCTGCAAAAGAGCAGTGTTTAAGTGAAGAATTTGATCTAATCGTTTGCTCATTCAACTTAAATAAACACCAAGATGGCTACCAGCTTTATGAAGAGTTACGTGTAAAGCAACTCATAAAAAGCTCGACTGGCTTTATTTTTATCTCAGCAGAAACAAGTGGCTCACTCGTTCATAGTGTTCTTGAGCTGCAACCTGATGACTTTTTAGTTAAACCTTTTACAGTACAAGAGCTTAAAATACGCATTGAACGAATCCTAAAGCGTAAACACGACTTACAAACAGTGTATTCATTAATTGATGATGGTAACGATTCAAAAGCTATTAAGTTTATTGATACCGCTCTGGATAAAAAAAATAATAATTACAGCCCTATCCTACTTCGCTTAAAAGGTGATGCCTTACTTCGCTTAAAGCGCGCTCAAGATGCGAAAGACTTTTTTAAGTCTGTTCTCGACATTCAAAAATTTGCTTGGGCAAAAGTAGGCTTAGTAGAAGCACTTATAGCGAATAACGAACATATTTTGGCGCAGCGAATGCTCAAAACAATGTTAGAGCGCCAAGAAACTCGTTTAGTAGCCCTTGATTTGTTGGGCAGATTAGAAATAAAGCTAAATCAATTTGAGCTAGCACAAAGCTTTTTAAGCCAAGCTGCAGAAATTGCACCGCGAAATATCACACGCCAAAAATCGCTAAGTAATGTGTCGCTAATTAATCACGACTACGAAAAAAGCTATTTAACTCAAAAAGATATAGCCACCTTTGCAAAACACTCAATACACGACCACCCCGATGTATATTTGAATGCAGCACGTGCAGGTATCGACTTTGCGCTAACGACTGATCAAACCGATCAAATTCAACGAATTTCTAGGCAAACCAATCAGTACATTAATGATTTAAAAAAACAGTTTCCTAATAATACAAATCAAGCTCAAATTGATGTACTTAATGCACGACTCCATTACTTAAAAGACGAGCATCAAAAAGCGAAAAAGCTAATTGAACAACTTGATGATGACGATACTCATATCCGATCGGTTGATGGCGCACTTGATAAAGCAAAAGCATTTCATGAACTGGGGTTTCATCAAAAGGCGCAAACCTTATTCACACAAATAATTAGCCACTGTGAAAGACATCCCGCAGTTAGCGATACAACTTACTTGCGTTATATTCAGCAGCAACAAAGTGAGCGACGCGATATTAAAATGGGTCCAAAAGAGCTTAATAACCATGCCGTTAGTCAATTTAATAAAGGCCAATTAAATACTGCGTTGGAAGCTTTTACACAGGCGTTTAGAGTCATGCCTCGTAATCAAAGTATCGCACTTAATTTATTACAGTGCCTATTTGATTCAACTAAGCAATCTGGCAGCTCATTTAATATGGATCTTGCTAGAAGGTGCTACGCCCTTCTTGATAAAACTAAATTACAAGCAGATCAGACGCAGCGTTTAGATAAGATTTTGCACATAGCAAAAGAAATGAATTTAGATATTCAAAGCGCTAGTAAATAAAACATTAGAGCTTTTTCATTGATGCGGCATTAACGCAATAACGTAAACCCGTTGGTAATGGACCATCTGGAAAAATATGGCCTAAGTGCGAATCGCACACGTTACAAACCACCTCTATGCGCTCCATACCATGACTTGTATCGCTTACATAGCCAATCGCTTCAATTGTCGCAGGTTGCGTAAATGACGGCCAACCAGTACCACTATCAAACTTCTCATCAGCATCAAACAATAGATTATCACAGCAAATACACACATACTTGCCAGGTTCGAGTAATGTACAACTACCCGAACTACCTGGGCGCTCTGTTCCCTTTTTACGTGTTACGTAATATTCATCTTCTGATAGTTGCATCCGCCACTGCTCGTCAGTTTTGACTACTTTTTTACTTGGGGTAGGATTGCCATTGGTGGCAAAGTTAATAACATCATTCCACTTCAACATAATAGCCTCATTGAATAGTTGATTAGCTATACTTTATAAAGTCATAAAAAGTACGGCTAATTATTACGTTATTTAATACACTAAAGATCAGCTAAGGAGTGTTGACCGTTTAAGACTAAAACTCGTTCAATCTTAAAGGTAATTTTCTTAGCTAAAGGTAATATTTTGTTTTTCTGAGTCGGTAAGTATTCGTTTAATAAAACTATCTAGCTCTGCTTTTTTTACAGGTAAACTAACACTCATTTGGCGCTCGTTATTACTGTAAATTATTAGCCCATCATCCTTTGTCGTTATACGTTCAATACTCTCAATAACTAACCAATCTGGACCGTGCTTTTTATCAAAAAATCCCATCAAACTAAAAAGTAATAAGTGTTGGGCGTCTCGCTGAATAAAATCCTCTAACCTGTTTCTTGATTTAAATAAAGGCGTTAACCGATAAACGCTTGAGCAAAAAACAAATACCCATAACCCAAATAACGCTTTAAACCACATAAACTCTAAAAGCTCAGTGCTAATCATTAAAATAATAAGCACAAAGCCTATTATCGATATAGCTATCGCTATTTTTCTATTTACGGCGTCCACAACTAATCCCTTTTAAGTCGCTTTTTTTCTTCTGATGCCTTTTCTGTCGGCTCAGGCCAATCATTAAAGAAAACAGTTAAATAGCGGCTTTTCACCAAATACCATAATACCCATAAAACAATCATCATTTGTACTGCTAAAAATGATGAAAATCGATAATGGCTATGCGCTGCTTGAACACTTAACCATGTTAAATCAACAACTGCACATAAAATAAGAGGCCAGCGCATATGTCGCCATATTCTTGCTAACCTGTTGCTTGCACTGTGTGAATCTCGTGGTCTGCGTAAACAAAATAAAATAGTCGGTATTATTGCAATACTTCCAATCGTTATTGCGATAAAAAAATCATTTTTATTTTTAAAAAATAATGACATTAAATCTAGTTCAGGCCTGCGGCTTAAAGCCGCAATAACCCAAATAAAATAACTGCGTAATAGCACAAGCACACTTAAATGAAATGCAATAGGCGTACGGTAACTTCCGTACTTATCCCAGTATTCTGGCCCATATCGGCTCATTGTCATTTTCCTAACCGTTATGCTTTATAAGCAACTCAATTAATTCATCTTCAGTTAGTATGTCTATGCCTAGGTCTTGTGCCTTTGTTAGTTTTGAACCTGCTTTTTCACCCGCCACTAACGCATCTGTTTTAGCCGATACGCTACCAGACACCTTGGCACCAAGTTGTTGTAATCGTGCTTTTGCATCATTGCGATTAAGTGTATTAAGTGTACCTGTAAGTACATATGTAAGCCCAGCGAGCGGCTGTTCTTCCTCAGAAGGTGCGCTCAACGCTGGCCAGTTTACACCTTGATCTATCAGCGCATTAACAACTGCTAAATTATGTTCTTCATCAAAAAAGCCACGAACATGAGCAGCTACTATTTCGCCTACATCACTTACTTGCGTTAAACTATCAATGCTGGCATTTATTACATTTTCAAGGGTTAGAAAGTGATTAGCTAAATTTTGTGCTGTCGCCTCCCCGGCTTCTCGAATACCTAATGAATATAAAAACTTAGCAAGCGTAGTGCCTTTAGCCTCTTCAAGTGCTGTTACTAAGTTTTTAGCTGACTTAGGTCCCATACGTTCAAGTGACTCAAAATGCCCCTGTTTTAAAATAAACAAATCAGCAGGCGTTTTTATAAGTTCTCTATCGACTAACTGATCAACAATCTTATCGCCAAGACCATCTATATCCAGCGCTTTGCGCGAAGCAAAGTGCTTAATAGCTTGCTTACGCTGTGCAGGACATACAAGTCCACCCGTACAACGGGCTACAGCTTCGCCTTCAACCTTTTCAACATGAGAATCACAGATTGGGCAAGTCGTCGGGAATTCAATATCTCTGGCATCATCAGGTCTGCGTTCAAGTACAACTTGTGTTATTTGTGGGATTACATCACCTGCACGCCGAATAATAACCGTATCCCCCACTTTTACACCTAAACGTGCAACTTCATCACTGTTATGCAGTGTTGCATTTGATACGGTAACGCCACCCACAAAAACAGGCTTCAAACGTGCAACAGGTGTAATGGCGCCAGTACGACCGACTTGAAAATCAACATCAAGTAGTTGGGTTATTTCCTCTTGTGCCGGAAATTTATACGCAATAGCCCAACGAGGTGCGCGAGCTACAAAGCCTAAGCGCTCTTGTAAGGCTTTTTCATTTATTTTAATTACTACGCCATCAATTTCGTATTTAAGTGAGCTACGGCGCGTTAAAATATCGCTGTAGTACTCAAGCGCGGCTTTTGGACCTTCAACTAATTTTGTTTCTGGGCACAGAGGTAAACCCCAATCAGTCAACTTTTCTAATTGCTGATAATGATCCTGGGGAATATTGCCATCGGCAACAAGCCCAGTGCTATATGCGTAAAACATGAGTGGGCGCTTAGCGGTAATTTTAGAGTCGAGTTGTCGTAAGCTACCGGCTGCTGCATTACGTGGGTTAACAAATACTTTATCGCCACGCTTTTCTGCTTCAGTATTTAGTTTGTCAAAACCTGCGCTATCCATAAATACTTCGCCGCGCACTTCAAGCTCTTTCGGATAATCGCCACGTAACTTAAGCGGTACATTACGAATTGTTTTTACATTTTGAGTAATGTTTTCACCGGTAAAACCATCACCTCGAGTCGCTGCTTGTACAAGCACACCATCACGATAAATAATTGATACAGCTAAACCATCAAGTTTTGGCTCACAACAAAAAGTAAGCTCATCAGTACTCATTAAACGCTCTTTTATACGGCGATTAAACGCAGTGAATTCTTCTTCACTAAAGGCGTTATCAAGTGAGAGCATGGGTACTTGGTGCGCTACTTGTTCAAATTTACTAAGTGCTGCACCGCCTACTTTTTGTGTAGGTGAGTCGGCGGTTAAAAATTCAGGATGCTCGGTTTCAAGTGCGCTTAGTTCGCGTAATAACCTATCGTATTCAGAATCAGGAATACTGGGGGTGTCGAGCACATAATAATTATAGTTGTGTTGCTCTAATGTAGTACGAAGATGATTAACTTGCTCACTAATGCTGCTAGACATTTAAACCTCAATAAACATAAAAAAAGCCACTTTGACGATTCACCGTCCAGTGGCTTATAAAAATATAATATATGCGTTATTTACGCTGAAAAAGAACGAACCTGCTCAACATATTGTCTTACGCGATCTACTGTCATTTCATTTCGCTCAGCATCTAAAATTTGCGCACCAAATTCATCCGCTAACTTTTTAGCTGCGCTGTGCAACATATTAAATGCAGCTAGACCATCGCCGTCGCACGGTAACGTCATAAATAAGCTTACCCCTGCGGTACTAAACTGTTCCATATTATCAATATCAAACGTACCTGGGTTGTACATATTTACTAATCTAAATAAAACAGGGCCTTGACCAGCCGGATCTAAATGGCGATTAAAAAAGCCTTCCTCAGAATATTTAAAACCTAAAGTGTTAACTGCTGGCAATAATTTACTGCCCTGCATACTAAGCTCTTCTGGCATTTGAATATGTACAATAACAAAGTCAGACATTTGGGCAGGTGCTTCTTCAGCGCTTTGCTCTTTTGCTTCTAGGTCATCAACTATTTCTAGGTCATCTTCAATCGGCACTTCTGGCACGCTTGTATCTATTTGCGGCTCATTTGCATCAAAGTTAAGCTCGCCAAACTGTGGCTCATCACGTTCGTTTTGCATTGGCTCTTTTGGCTCAGCCTCAGTTCGAAACGGTTTAGATGAAGCTGATGCGCTTTCTTGTAATGGTTCAACCCGCTCGTTATCAGATACTTCTGGGCGGTCTTTTTTTCTCACAGACCACAATCCATGTATTAATAAACCACCAATGACAACTACACTGATAATGATTAAAACCCATCTTAATTGTTCGGCCATCCCCTCACCTTTTATTATTTGATATGCCTAAAACCTGTATATTAATTAAAAATAATACACTTGTTATAAAAATTTATGCATGTGCAAGTTGCACAGCCTGCTCTATATCTACAGCAACCATACGCGATACGCCAGGTTCTGCCATAGTAACACCGGTTAATCTACCAGCCATTTCCATCGCAATTTTATTATGACTAATATAAATAAACTGCACTGATTGTGACATTTCTTCAACCAAACGGCAAAAACGCACAACGTTGGCATCATCCAATGGTGCATCTACTTCGTCCAGCATACAGAAAGGAGCTGGATTGAGCCTGAATATAGAAAACACTAATGATAATGCGGTCAGCGCTTTTTCTCCACCACTTAACAAATGAATTGTTGAATTTTTCTTACCCGGTGGTCTTGCCATTATACTAACACCACTTTCGAGTAAATCGTCACTGGTTAATTCTAAATACGCACTACCACCACCAAAAACTTTAGGAAATAGCTCTGCAAAGTCTTCGTTAACTTGATCGAACGTCGCTTTAAAGCGTGTTTTGGTCTCACTATCAATTTTACGAATTGCACCTTCAAGGGTACTTAACGCTTTTGTTAAATCATCTAATTGATTATCAAGATAATCACTACGAGCTTTAGCTAAATCAAACTCTTCTATTGCCGCTAAGTTTACTGCACCTAATTTATCTAACTGATTAGTAAATCCGGTTAACTGATTTTGCGCTGCACTTAAATTCAATGAATCAGGTAATTCATCAAGTATTGCTTTTAAGCTTTGCTTTAGCTCTTCTAATGGTTCGAGCGCAACTTGCGCTTTTATTAGTAAGCTTTGCTCTTCAATTGTTAGCTTTTGATGCTGCTCTTGCAAGCCCACCAGCTCACCTTGTGAGTTTTTAAGACTTGCTTGCTTGCTATTTAAACTTTCTTTAGCGTGAGCTAATTCTTTTTGTAGCATTACCAGGGCCTGCTCACCTTTTTGATGCTGTACTAAAAACTGCGTTATTTTATCGCTAAGCTCTTGCTCTGGTATAAGCAGTTCTTCTATTTCATTGAGTAATTCTTGTGCACCTTCAGATGCACTAACGTGCTCTTGCTCTGCATGGCTCAATTTGGTTTGGCTTAACTGCCATTCACTGCGTGCCTTTTGCTCTGAGAGCGTTGCCTTATGCGCTTGCGTTTTATATTGCTCAAGCATGCTTAATGCTTCGCTATAACTTTTATCACTTTGTGAGCGCAGGCTATTTGCAGCGTCTAACTCATCCGTTAAGTTGAGTTGCTGCTCATTTAACACTTCAAATTGCTCTGTTTGCTCATCAAGCACGGTATTTAATTGCAAAAGCTGGGTGGTTAATTGCTGTTTTTTTTGCTGTAGCTTTTCTAGTTGCAGCTTAAAGTGCGCTACTTGCTGTTTAAGCATATCGCTGCGTGTACCGGCTACTGCTATATTTTGCGCAAGCTCATGTATGGCTTCTTTTAGCTCGCTTTGCTCGTTAATTAACTTTATTTGATCAGCTGTATGTTCATCACGAGTGTGTGTTACTTGTTTTAGCTCATCCTCGGCATTGGTTAACTGCTGAGCTTTATCCTGCAACTGCTTATGTTTTAAAAGCAATGAGTTTTCGGCATTTCGATCGGCACTTACATGCCAGTTACGACCATATAAAGCACCGTTTTTATCCATAACGGCTGTATAATAAGCATCTTTTAAGAGCGTTAGATCACCGCTCTCGCTATAAGCAATGCGCGTTAAATGATCTGGGTACACGCCGCTTGTTATTAATGCCGCTAAGCTATTTTCAGCAATGTGCTTACCACTAATTGGCCACACACTATTATCAGCTTGCTGCTCACTTACATTTAAGTGCTCTAGCGATTTAAGTGCTTGCTCTATTAAGGGCTCAAAGCCTTCTTTAACACTTAGCTGATTAAACAAACCATTAGTACTTTCACTTTCTTCATCAAGCCCTAATGTACTTTTAAGCCCCGTTATACTGGCTTTTAACTCATTTATTGTTTGAGTAAGCGTCGAATATTGCTTTTGTGAGTTATTAACACGCTCATTTTGCACTTCAAGCTTAGCACTGCACTGCGTGTGCGCTGTTTGTTTAGCGGCAAGTTCTTGGGTTAATGTTTGTGTTTGCTGCGTTAATTGTTGTTCTACATCGCTACTTTGTAAGTCAGTAAGCTGCGCATTTAACTGATCAATTTGCTCGTTAACGTGGCTTATTTGCTGCTGAGTTTGTTTAATGTGACTGCTATGCAGTTGCGCATTATTATTAAGTTGCTGCTGTTGCTCACACAAAGTTTGCCAGTGTGTATTGTGGCGCTGCTTCAGTGCTAATAATTCCTCAAGCTCATGCGTTAACTTCCTTACTTGCTCTTCGCACATTAACGCGTTTTCACTTGCCTCTTGCA
Organism: Pseudoalteromonas sp. NZS71; assembly: GCF_015864715.1. Taxonomy (NCBI): domain Bacteria; kingdom Pseudomonadati; phylum Pseudomonadota; class Gammaproteobacteria; order Alteromonadales; family Pseudoalteromonadaceae; genus Pseudoalteromonas; species Pseudoalteromonas sp. NZS71. The sequence continues at coordinate 9,824 of NZ_JADYWS010000018.1, forward strand.
GGGTTTCATTTAGTTGCTCGCACACAATTTGCTGCTGCGTTTTAACTTCAGTGCTATGGGTTTGGCGTTGCTGTAATTTAATTAAATTTTGTTTAAGCGTTTGAGTTTGTTGCTTTACATTTATTTGCTGTTGCTCAGCGCGGGTAAGCTCGGTGTGTATTACATGTTGCTGATGTTGTGCATCGCTTAGTTTATCTTGCTGAGCTTGTACTTGCCCTTCTAAGCTTGCAAGTACATCGTCATGCCCTGAGTTAGCAGTTTTAAAAAACGAAATTTGATCGTTCAGTTTTTTAATTAGAGTACTTTTTTCAAGTTGTTGCTGATGTAACTTTTGCCATTTTAAAACCGCAATTTGCCCTTTTAACGTTCGCTCTTGCGCTTTTAACTCGCGGTATTTTTTTGCATCAACCGACTGCACAGCCAATTTATCTAACTGGCTTTGCAGCTCTTTACGCACATCTAACAAACGCTCAAGGTTTTCGCGGGTGCTTTTAATGCGTGTTTGTGTTTCGCGGCGGCGCTCTTTGTATTTAGAAACACCAGCAGCTTCTTCTAAAAATACGCGTAATTCTTGTGGTTTACTTTCTATTAAGCGCGAGATCATCCCTTGCTCAATAATTGCGTAACTACGCGGACCAAGACCTGTACCTAAAAATATATCGGTAATATCACGCTTACGGCATTTACTGCCATTTAAAAAGTACAGCGATAGCCCGTCGCGCGTTACTAAGCGTTTAATGGCAATTTGGTTTCTGTCGGCAAATGTGTTTGAAGGACTACCTTTATCGTTATCAAAAACAAGCTCTACAGAAGCTTGTGATATGGCTTTACGATTAGTTGAGCCATTAAAAATAACGTCGGTCATGGCATCGCCACGCAGGTTTTTAGCAGAGCTTTCACCTAGCACCCATCGTACTGCATCAATAACGTTAGATTTGCCACAGCCATTAGGGCCTACAACACACGTCATTTGATCAGGAAATGGAATTTTAGTGGGCTCTACAAACGATTTAAAGCCCGCTAATTTAATAGTGCTTAAGCGCATCTTATTGTTATTACCAATTTATTATTGTTATTTGTCATAAACAATTTAACCCATAATTTACTAATAGATTAAGCTTGTCGTTTAAAGTTATCTAAAATAATACCGGTCGCCATTGCAACATTAAGTGACTCTGCACCACCAAAAGCGGGAATGGTTATTTTATTGGTCACTAACTTTGCACATGTCTCGCGTATACCATGCGACTCACTGCCCATTAGCAAAACGCCTGAGCCCGTAAATTGGGTTTTATGTACACTTTGTCCATCTAAAAAAGCACCGTAAACAGGTAAATTTAAAGACTGTAAGTAATCAGGTAAATCTACTTGGCTTACCGATACCCTTACAAACGAGCCCATTGTGGCGCTAATTGTTTTAGGGTTGTAAGCGTCTGCGCTGTCGGTGCTAGTTACTATATGTTTAATACCGTACCAATCGGCTACTCTAATTATAGTGCCTAAATTACCAGGGTCTGATACGCCATCAAGCGCGAGTATTAAGCCATTTGCTTGTGGTAAAGCCGCCTTTGGCATATCAACAATAGCAATGGCTGCATTATTGCTAACTAATGTGCTCGCTTTAGTGAGGGTTTCTTCATCCGCTTCAATAAAATTAGCGTGCTGATACTCACTTTGGTACGCATTTATAAATTCGTTTGTAGCAAAAATATTAACCGCATTTAATGGGCTGTTTAATAACTCAAGTACGTTTTTTTCACCTTGTACAAGGTATTGATTATATTGCTTTCGGTACTTTTTTTGGCCAAGTTGGCGAATAAGTTTGAGTTGGTTTTTTGAAATCATAACAGCCCCATAAAATTGTCCATCAAGTATAACAGATTTCGTTATAACATCTGAACTCGAAAGCAGCGAATGGGGTTAATTTATCTTGCTGGCACTTCTTTCAAAGGTCAGATTAATGCGAATAAACATCCCTTTTATCGCTTCTAATTGATTTGAATCACCAACAGATGCGGCTAATTCGTTATAAAGATTATCAGACGCTTGCTTAAAGTTTTCATCAAACTTACCTTTGGTAGCCAGCATAAATGCATCAGCCAACGTGCGTTGCCACTCATTTAAGTATTTTAGCTTTGTGTCACCAGCAAGGTTTTCGCAAATTGAGTTTAATCGCACTGAAGCATGCCCTAAGTTTAGACCGGTAAGAGCCATATCGGTAATAGCGCGTGAGTGTGAGCCCTGATCGTAATTAGTTAAGCGGATTAACCTATCTGCCATGCGGTGGTTGTACCAAATACTCGGAGTTTGATGGGTATTTATTTCGAGTAAATCTTTATAGGTAGCCTTAAAAACACGATGAACAAGTAACTGAACACTTGGTCCTGTAAATAACTGAAAAATCCAAAATAAAATACTCACGCCAGCAAAAATAGCGATTGCAGAGCTGAGTGTATAATCAATTGAAAATGCTAGGCTCATATCCATGCTGGGTCTAACCAAAATAGTAAATGGAATACAAAACCCTAAGCCGTATGGCAGCGTTTGTTGATCAGCGAGTAACAGCAAACCCAAAAAATACGGACCAGCTAATACAAGCAATAATATTTCTAATTGCCCTCCACTTTGCGACAGTAAATTTAACGCATAAAAAATAGTTACAAAAGTGGCAACAATTATACCTGCCAATAAACGTTTAATTACAACCTGTAAAATAGCCAAGGGTATTCGCGCCAGCATTATCGAAAATATGACCGGTAAAATCATAATTAATAATGCAGCTGAAGAACCAGTATTAATCCAAATAAATGCGCCGATAGAAAACACCAAAGCAGTTCTAAATCCAACAATAATGCCAGCTAATGGGTCACGATATGTAAGCATACTGGGTGCATTTAATAATGTTTTATCGCGTTGTTCTAAAGCTCTGTATGCGCGTAGTAAAATTGTTAAGTCGGCTGCCACTTCTAAACTCACATTGAGCATGTGAGATTCAAATGGCGAATCACACACCGTATTTGCTCTATAGTCGGTTAGCTCTTTACGCAGCGTTTTAACTTGTTCGGCGCAGTAATCAAAATCGTCAGATTCTTTAATTTGCGCGAATACGTGTTTAAGTTTACTTATTAATTTGTCTAATGTGGGAGTAATAAGGTCAGCGTGGTTTCGTTGCAGACGACCAATTATTTGAATTGAAGCCAGTAAAGAAAGCACTTTTTGCGACAATTGATTTGCAGCACGTGAGCGCCCTGGACCTTTTGGTCCTTCGTACCTTACTGCGCTGGAGTCTTCGTTTATAGATCCTAATGTTGCCATAATGCCATCAATTTGCTGATGGCGATTTTCGTGCGAGCCTTTAGAATCAAGCTCAGTTACTAAATAATCTAACGTTTGGTTTATAACCGACCGCGCTTGTACTTGCAGTAAGTGTTTAACTTTTACAGGCCAAAACAAATGGCTCACAAGCCCTGCACATATTGAGCCTATTACTATTTCACTCACGCGCGCTTGTGCAATATCAAATATGCTTTGACTGCTTACCATTGCCGGAGTAACCATCACTAAAAGCACTATAATAGCGGCTGTTACACCTGCCATAGCAAACGCATAAACAAAGTTTGCTTGGCGTACCATTGCCGATAACGCAGAGTTTACCCCCAACCATAATGCAAGTGCACCGAGCGCTAAATAAGGGTAAAGAATTAGCTGAGTTAAAAGCAATATGCCAAATAAACCACCCACTATGGTGCCTATTATTTGGCAAATTGCTTTTTCAATAACTAATCCGCTTTGCGGGCGTAATTGCAAAAATATAGCCGAGACTAACGCCCAATAAGGTCTTTCAAGATTAAGCCACATAGCAATAGTAAGCGCCATTACCATGGCTATAACGCCCTTAGTCGCAAAAATAATTGCCTGTTTTTTAGGAAAAAACAAATTTTGTAATACAACGCCCACTGTCTTCCCCTTAACGTGTAGCGAGATGTATTGTGGCGGTCATTCCTGCGCTTAACAGTGTATCTTCGGGCAATGAATCTAACTTAATATCAACAGGAATACGTTGTGATAAGCGCACCCAATTAAATGTTTGTTGCACTTGCGGTAAAAGTTGTCCGTTACTTTGTGTATTCGTATTTGCAATTGCTTTACCTACACTCACTACATGCCCTGTTAATTGCTTACCACCACTTAAAAGCGCTATTTTAGCTTTTTGATCAGGATAAATAAGCGGTATTTTACTCTCTTCAAAGTAACCTGTTACGTAAAACGAATCTAACCGCACAATAGCAAACACAGGGGTGCCTTGAGCTACATAGTTACCTTGGCGTAAATTCAGATTAATTATTTGCCCCGATGCAGGTGCAACAATTTTAGTTCTATCAACATTTAATTGCGCAATTGTTTGCTCTGTTTTAGCTAGGTTATAATTTGCCTCAGCAATTTTAGTATTGATACGTGTTGATTCTAGCGTTTCTTCACTTATTGCCTGTTGAGTGTTTAGCTCAACACGTCTTTCGTATTTATGTTTAGCAAGCTCCCATGTATATAGCGTATTTTCTGTATTGGCTTTACTTTTATCAAGCGCTGCTTGGTAACGCTTTTGATCGACATTAAAAAGTACTTCGCCTTTTTGTACGTTTTGACCATCTTTAATGTTTAAAGCAGTCACCCAACCCGATACGTCTGGAGCAACTGTAACTATGTCTGCTCGAATGCGACCATCGCGCGTCCAAGGAGTATGCATGTAGTCAGTCCATACCCAACGCCCAGCAAAAACCGCAGCTATAACAACCAAGATAGTAAAAGTAATACGCAGATATTTAATCATTCAATTTATCTTCCACTTAGTAAATAGACGGCCAGTGCCAAGTAACAAACAAATAGTGACACTTCAAACCAAGCCACTTTCCAAATACGGTCATGCCAATCTAGTCGATGCAAAGCAAAACGAGTCAGCGCTGTTAAAATAAACGCAATTGGGAAATAAACAATCAGCGGGCTAAATTCTAATCCCCCTAGCACGACTGCTTGAAACATAATAAATATCCTAATGTTATTTAAAGCGGTGATAAAAGCTGTAAAACCTAAATAAATTTACATCCCTACTACTCTTACAATCTATTATTTTGGCATATAAATCAATTAGCTTAATTGTACGTAGGTGTGCTTAATACATAATTAATGCCATTACATTTAATTAATGCCATTACATTTAAGCAGCATTAACTATGTATAGTAGCTAAATCGCATATTAAAAAGCTAAAGATCCCAGTTACCAGCCAAATAAATAAAACCAGCGAGGTTTATTTATAAAAAAGTATTAGAGTATTTAACTCAATACTTAAAACGCCTATTTATAGCTGTTTACAGAAGGGTGAGATAATTATAAACATTGAATTTTGCACTAAAAATGGGTAAATTAACAAAAAAACAACATGGATATAATTTTAATGGAATCAATACACCCTACCCCATCTGAAACAACCCCACCAATAAATGAGCCTGCTGAACCAATTTTTAGCGGAAAAGTGCAGTTTAGTGGTAAAGGCGGTGAGTTTTTTGGAATTTGGATCGTAAATATATTACTTAGCGTTATTACGCTTGGCATATACTCAGCATGGGCTAAAGTACGTACGCATCGCTATTTTTACGGCCACACCCGTATAAATGGTCATAGCTTTGACTACCTAGCAACGCCAATACAAATTTTAAAAGGTCGGATTTTAGCGGTTATTGTATTTTTTATTTATACATTTTCTATTAGCTTTATGCCTATTTTAGGCCTGTTTATTGCTCTTGGTTTTATCTTTTTAATGCCATGGATTATTAACCAAGGTTTACGTTTTAATCTGCGTATGACCCGCCATCGTAATGTTCGCTTTGCTTTTAAAGGCAGCTATGGCGAAGCCTTTGTTAACTTTATACTTTTACCTATTGCCAGCATATTTACGCTTTATTTATTAATGCCTTACGTTATAAAACGTATTGATAGCTATATCCATAGCAATATTAGTTATGGCGACAAACCGCTTACTGTAAATCTAAAAGGCGAAACCTATTACTTAACAGCGCTTATTTGCTTTGTAGTGAGCTCTATCACCATGGTGGTATTTATGGGGATTTTAGGATTATTTGGCCTCAACTTAGTAGATATTGAAAATCAACAAAATTTAGAAAACTCTGCAGCTATGGTTATGCTTCCTATCTTTATGATGATTGCCTACGTGCTAATGATTGCCATTGTTTCTGCTGTATGGCACGCCGCTATTAGAAATCACATTTTTGATAACAGCTATTTTGAAGGCGTTGCTACATTTAAATCAGAGCTAAAACCAATTCCTTTCGCTGTTTTACTATTAACTAATATGTTGGCTATTGTATTTTCTTTAGGCCTTGCATACCCATGGACAAAAGTACGTACATCAAAAATGCTCGCTGATGTAACTAACGTCACTATTTATCCTGGTGCATTAAACCTAATTGATACCGCGCAAGAACAGCAATCATCATTTGCTGAGGAAGCTGCAAACGTATTTGATATTGACCTTTCTCTAACTTAAGAGCTCACTATGCATGTAAAGGGACATTTTTTCCCCATCGCATCGAGTAACTATCAAGTGTGTGTTGCAACTATTAGCGACACACACATTGAAGTTATCAACGATGAACACGTTATAGCTCGCCACGCAATCTCAAGTCTAAAATTAAGTTCGGGGATGGCAGGACTTGCCGACGAACTAAACTTTGAAGATGGCAGTCGTTTTATTCCTCAAGATGTAAGTTACAGATGGCCATTTAAAGAAAATAACCATCACATAATGGAGCGCCTTGAAAAAAGTAAATGGGCAATTTTAACTGCAGTCATATTTACACCGCTTTTTATGTGGTTAGTACTTTATAAAGCGGTACCGGCCATTGCTGTTTACAGTGTTGATACCTTGCCACGAAATGTTGTGGAACAAATGGGGGAGCAAAGCTTTACACTAATTAAAAAGATTGCGCTTGACCCAAGCGAGCTGCCCGCAGAGCAACAAGCTAAAGTACAAGCGCATTTTACAAGTATGCTTAATGCGTTATCGCTTGATCAATCGATTTATAGATTATCGTTTTATAAATCAGACAGCTTTGGTGCTAACGCGTTTGCACTACCCCATGGTCGTATCGTGGTCACAGATGATTTAGCAAATTTACTTGCCGATAAACCCAATGCACTAAAAGCGGTATTGCTACACGAGATGGGCCATGTAGTCCACCAGCATAGCGTACGTATTACAGCACAATCTGCCGCAAGTACGATTGTGCTAGCGGTTGTATTTGGTGATTTAGAAGGGGTTGCAGAGGTTGCATTAGGTACGGGTGCATCGTTTGCTCAGCAAGGGTTTTCACGAGATATGGAACGCGAGGCAGATACCTTTGCACTCATTCAATTAGAGTCGCTTGGGTATTCGAGTAATGATTTTGCTGATGCAATAGAAGCGCTGCAAGAAAGCCATACCAGCGAAAACGAACACCTAGAAAAAGTAAATGACTTTTTAGAGTACTTATCTAGCCACCCAAGTGCACAAGAGCGTATTGACAATGCTAGGAAATAATCGCGGTTATATTCAACTTGCTCGCTACATAGTGAGTTTAAGTTGGATATATCATGGCTTTTTTCCAAAGCTTTATCATATAGCACCTCTTGAAAAATTAATGACTGGCAGTGCTGGTTTTTCAGCAGAATTGTCTGACTTAATTACACGTTCGGCGGGTGTTGGCGAAATTATATTTGGATTGTGTTTATTTGTGTTTTATAAAAATAAACACCTAGTAATTTTAAATATTTTAGCATTAATTGGCCTTTTACTCGCTGTAGTTGCAATGCAGCCACAATTACTTATTGAAGCATTTAACCCTGTTACTACTAACCTGCCTCTTATTGGGCTAAGCGTTATTTGGTTAAAGGAAATTAAGCTGCTGAATAATCGATACCTCTAACTAAAAAAGGGTATGCCTGCGCATACCCTTTTTTGTAGTATTTAATTTGTAAAATTAGTACTTATTTTTATGCGTCCACAAATGCAGTAATTCGCTCGCAATGGTTGCTGCGGCAATAGCGGTAAGCTCACTTTGGTCGTACGAAGGTGATACTTCTACCACATCCATACCTACCATGTTTATGCCTTTTAGCGCACGCAGTACTTTAAGTACTTTATCTGACGTTAAACCACCGCACACAGGAGTGCCTGTACCAGGCGCAAACGCAGGGTCTAAACAATCAATATCAAACGTTAAGTAAACAGGTAGGTCACCTACTCGTTCAAGTATTTGCGCTGCAATATCATTTGCATGTAAATCGTTGGCTTGCATTGCATCAATCACAGCAAACTCATGTTTGCTTTGATCAAAGTCGGTACGAATACCTATTTGTATACTGTGTTCAACATCAATTAGCCCTTCCATTGGCGCATGATAAAACATAGTGCCGTGATCAAATCGCGAGCCGTTGCTATAGGTATCTGTGTGCGCATCAAAGTGCACTAACGCCATTTTGCCATGTATTTTTGCGTGAGCGCGTAACAGCGGAAGCGTCACAAAGTGATCGCCCCCTAAACCTAATAGCGTTTTACCTTGGCGAAGTATTTGCTCAGCAGCCATTTCAAGTTGCGCAGTAAAATATTCAGGGTCGCCAACAGGGTAAGTAAAATCCCCTGCGTCTGCCACTTTTAAGCGCTCAAACAACGGGAACGTCCACGGGTACTTAGTGTCTTCCCATGCTAAATGAACCGACGCACGACGAATCGCATCAGGACCTAAACGTGCACCAGGGCGACCCGATGTCGCTAAATCAAACGGTAAGCCTAAAACGACTACGTCTGCATCAATTGCATTAATATTTTGCACCATAGGACGACGTAAAAACGTCATCCCATTTGAGTACAATGAGTGATCTGCGTGACCAAACAAAGTCGACATTGCTTATAACTCTTCTAAATAAGTGTAGCCATCAAGGCCGCTTTGCAACTCGTCTAAAACGCTTTGCTGTTCGTGTTTTTCAATTTTAGTGCTTACTAACTGCTCGTATGATTGCTGAAAACTTTCAACATCTAAATGTACATAGCGCATCATATCGGCAACAGTGTCACCTTGGTTTATCTCGGTAATACTTGCAACGCCTTGCTCATCCATATTAACAATTGCGCTGTGCGTATCGCCAAACAAGTTATGCATGTCACCTAAAATTTCTTGATAAGCACCCACCAAGAAAAAGCCCATTAAATAAGGTTTATCAGCGCTAAACTCTGGTACAGGTAGTGTGCTTTCAATGCCTTGTCCATCTACGTAATGCTCAAGTGCACCGTCTGAATCACAGGTTATATCAAGTAATACAGCACGTTTTTTTGGTGCTTCAGTTAAGCCACTTAATGGCAATACCGGAAACACTTGATCAATGCCCCATGCGTCTGGAAGCGATTGAAATAACGAAAAGTTTACAAAAAACTTATCGGCTAAACGTACGTTTAACTCGTCAATAATAGGACGATGAAAACGGTTTTTGTTATCCATGTGCTTGTTAAGTTCATAACAAATACGAATATTAATTTGTTCAGCCCACGCACGCTGCGCTAAGTCTAATAAACCGAGTGCAAATTGGTTATGCGCTTCAGCTAAATCACCTTGGCTGTCGTGATAAATTTCAATTAATGCACGGTCATCCGTTAAATCAGTTAATTGTACAAACGATGCCCACATGTTTTTTAATAACAGGGGTGCATCTGCCGCTGGCGCTACTAACTCTTCTGGCGTGTAGCTTTCAGTACCAATAACATTGGAAATAAGCACAGCATGATGCGCTGTAAGCGCACGACCCGACTCAGAAATAATAGTCGGCATTGGTTGCTCATATTGCTTACATGTATCACCAATGGTGTACACAATGTTATTTGCATATTCAGCTAAGCTGTAATTCATAGAGTTATGCGACTGGCTACGTGTGCCGTCGTAATCAACAGCCAAACCGCCACCTACATCAAGGCAATCAATTTCTGCGCCTAATTTACGTAGCTCACAGTAAAAACGCGCAGCTTCGCTTACACCTAAACGTACGTCACGAATGTTCGCCATTTGTGAGCCTAAGTGAAAATGTACTAGCTGAAGTAAATCAAGCTGGTTTGCGTCTTTTAAACGATTAACTACATGCAAAACTTGCGATGCAGATAAACCAAATTTTGATTTTTCGCCGCCACTCGCTTGCCATTTACCTTTACCTTGCGACGCTAAACGTACACGAATACCAATGCGTGGTTTTACGTTAAGCTCTTTTGCTTGGCTAAGCACCATGTCTAGCTCAGAAAGCTTTTCAAGTACGATATACACTTTATGACCTAGCTTTTCGCCAATAAGTGCTAAACGTACGTATTCTTTATCTTTGTAGCCATTACATACAATAACGGCGCTGGTTTTTTCAGCCAATGCTAATACTGTAAGTAGTTCAGGCTTGCTGCCTGCTTCTAAACCAAGTTGCTTTTTTTCTACTTGTGCTTGGCTTGCTACTATTTCCTCAACCACTTCACGTTGTTGGTTTACTTTTATTGGGTAAACTAATAGGTAGTCTTTAGGGTAACCATAGTTTTCAATCGCAGTATTAAATGCGCCGCATAAGCTGTGTACACGATGGTGTAAAATTTGCGGAAAACGAACTAAAGCAGGTAAGCTTAAACCTTTATCTTGTAGTTGCTTTGCGATATCTGTTAATGCAATGGTTTGCTCTGGGGCATGAGCCTTGGGCGCAACATACACATCACCTTGATCATTAATACCAAAAAAACCTTGGCTCCAATGACGAACATTGTAGCTCGTACGAGCTTGTTCTAGTGATGTTGTTTCTTTCATTTATCTTTCTCTTTTATTTAATTAATTAGTGCCAACTCGGCTAGTGCCGCGCATTAAAAGAAAAATAGAGATCTAAGTCCAACAAGTATTTTTACTCGTAACGAGTGATTTCTAATATTAACAAAACAACCAATCACGCATTGCCCTCCAGCGTATATAAAATAGGACTTTGATGATTATTAAAGATAAGAAAAGCTGTAAAAAATGGCTGTTTTTAAATGACTCTTTATAAATTTTATTAGCAAAAATGAGTTACCCTATTCAATAAAACTAATCTGGAGTTACTTTGGTAATAGAATCTGCTTTTGAAGAATTAGAACCGAGTGTTCTACACGCTTCATATTACTCATAGTTTAGCCAACGTGTTGTGTTTAAGTAATACCTATGCATTTTTAAAATTGAATATAATCTGCACTTCTAAAACGCTCAGCATAACATCCACCAGCTTCAATAGTTGCTTAGTGCATATGTAGCGTTAGGTATTGCCTGTCGTATTGAAGTTGTTATATTTTATTGGCAGTTTGAAAATAATCGAGATAGGACTTTAAATAGCACTAGGGTGTGTTTATCTTTGGAGGTAGAAATTGCAGCTGTGCATTTGGTTTTTAGCCAAGACAGGGCCTATATGTGTTTTCCCCTATAAATAGGCGCTTTTTATTTATTGAGTATGAGCCAGCTATGCACTTTTTGGTGCGAACATAATTATAGCCATACCTAGCAGTGCAACTAAACCACCAATAATATCCCACATAGTAAGCTTTACGCCATCAACAACCCATAACCATAATAGCGCAACACAAATATATACGCCGCCATAAGCTGCATACACGCGCCCTGCTGCAGTAGGATGTAAAGATAGCAACCATGCAAATAGTGCCAAACTTAAAGCCGCAGGAATTAAAAGTAAAATGCTTTTATCTTGCTTAAGCCAAAGGTAAGGCAAATAACAACCCACTATTTCTGCTAAGGCTGTAATAGTAAAAAGTGCGATTGTTTTTAGTTCAAACATAATGCTCCACGCTAATATAACAAGCATAACAATCTATATAAATTGTTATGCTTAGTATTCGTTATGAATCTGCGTTGTTATTCGCTAAGCGCCATGGTGGCAAGTTTCATTGTGCTTTCAAACGACTTAGTGCCCGCTATAAATAAGCCATTGTGACAGAACACAGCGTCGTCAATACCGGTTTCATCTATAAACGCTTGATCAGATAAACCTGACCATGCTTTAGGAAGCGGTTTTCTATCTTCAAACGAGCCAGGCTCAACGGGTACTGTTTGTAATATCCATTGCCCAGAATGCGATGGGTAAACCATGTATAGCGCATCGCTTGATAAAATATGCACTGTTTTTTTCCACGGTGTGTATTTTTCAAGCACTATAACTCTGGCATCTTCTGCATTTTCAATTGCTTTAGCAACAATCGCTTTTGCATTTACACTACCGTGAGCTGAGGCGATAAAACGAATGAGCATGCGAGCTGCAAATTCAACAGCTTCATCAAAACAGGTATCAAAGTTACTCTCTTCTTCCCACGTAGGGTTAAACATTGAGATTGTTTGGCTCAAGCTTATTCCTTTTGATACACCTTCAACATGACCACAATCAATGGCATCAATGGTTGAAACTAAGCCTGAATCCACTCTATCAGCCACGGCTTGGTTATCATCACACAGCGCTAAGCCGTATTTTTTCCACACTAAACCAAATGATGAAAAAGGGATGCCATTTTCTCGCTCGCCTGCACCACCGCGTTGATGATGATCAAAGCGATTAGTTTCAGGGTCGTATTCGCCACCTACATCAATTACAAAGTCGGCACTCTCTATAAGCGCTTTATCGCGAGTACGTACCAGTTTAAACGTTGGCAAAACATGTTTAAGTACCGCAATACTAAAAACGTCATCTGCATGAAAATTACCATTGTGGGTTACTACTGTTATTTCGCTCATTTGTTTATTGCTACTTTTAGAAAAGATAAAAATTCTCGCTTTGTAAGTTAGTCACTAATTATCGAGGCAGATTTTATACGAAGACAGGTGTTAAAAACAGTGAAGTATTTTTTGCATCACTATAAAAGCTGCTTTTATAGTTAATAGTTTGAGTATGACTTTTATTACAAGGTAATAATGAGGCCAGATATTTACGACACATTAAGCTTTAACATGTCGTAGCGTTAATAAGCTTATTGGCTAAGCCCTAACTCCATAAATACACTTTGTGGATTATCTACATATGAGCCAAAACTGCTACAGCGTTTAAAGCCTAAATTTTCATATAAATTGATTGATTTTATTTGCTTTGGACCTGTTTCTAAACGTATTAACGGGATTTTCTTTTCGCCAGCTTGATGTAATAAAATCTGCATAATACGTCTTGATAGCCCTTTACCACGATGACTTGGTTTTACATATAAACGTCTTATTTCGCCATAAGGCTGAGTATCAAATTTCTCTACAATCGCACCACAAGCGATAATACCTTCTTCAGTTTTTAAACCAATAGCATACACATTAGGTAAGGTTAATTCGTTTAACTCCAAAGACTGCGCTGTAGCAACAGGGTATAAAGAATTTATAAGTCGGTCTATATCGTCAAATACATTTACTACATCGGGATCATTAGGGTTCAAATCGACTAACTGCATAAAGCTTCCATTCATTGTTATAAGTTTATTAAGCTTTAAATAATATATTCAAGCGGGCATAGCTTAGCATTGTTTAACCAAAAAATCTTTAGTCCTTATTTAGCATATAGTTTGGGGAATTTTAGCAGTTAGAAAAAGTAAAAGTGACCTAGCATATGGGAAATCTCTGTTAGGTTATTCCCAATTATTAAACATTGGCCTTTAAGTAATTAAGCTCTGAGAGCATTTCCGTACCAAATTTGCTTAATTAAGTGATCTATTTTGAGATAAGAAAATCGTGTCGATAACAAGGCAGAATTTTTTAACACAGTTACCGCCAGATTTAATCCCTCTAATTGATTAAGTATTATTGCGGATTGCTATTAGCACTATGCCATTTTAAATAACGTTCTTTATCCATCGGCTTTGCAACTAAGTAGCCTTGCATAGTGTCAATATTCATTTTTTTAAGTAAGTCATACTGCTCTATTGTTTCTACGCCTTCTGCAACGACCACTAAGTTTAAGCTTTTTCCTAAACTGATAATTGTTTGCGCGATATTAAAGCCAATCTCATTATCTAAAATTTTATCAATAAAGCTTTTATCTATTTTTAATTCTTTAACAGGAAACGCACTTAAGTAAGCTAAGCAAGAGTATCCAGTTCCAAAATCGTCAATCGAAAATAAAAAGCCAGCCGCAATGAGCTCTTTCATTTGCCTAATTGTATAATCTATATCACTAGAGAGCATTGACTCGGTTATTTCTAACTTAATTTGTGATGCTCGAATATCAAATTCATTGATAGTGTTGAACAGCTCACCTTTTAAATTTGATGAATTGAACTGACTTTGACTAATATTAATTGAAACACTAAACGAGTCGTCAATGATAGCGCTTGCTTTAAGCTCGTTAATTAAAATACATATATCATGCAAAACAATATTTTGTAGTTTTTGAATAAGTCCGTATTGCTCTGCAATAGGTATAAATTCGTTTGCTGTTATCAGCCCTCTTTGAGGGTGGTCCCATCTAATAAGTGCTTCAGCACCAACAACATCACCCTGCGTATTAACTTGTGGCTGAAAGTAAGCACAAAACTCATTAGATGCAATTGCTCTCACTATGTCGGTTTCTAGCTCTGTTTGCTTTTCAAGTAGTGTTTGCAAGGCTGGATCGTAAAAGCTGCTGCTATTACCTCCTTTATTTTTAGAACGATACATAGCAGTATCTGCAAATTTTAATATATTGTCAGCCTGTGCATTTACGCTATCAATTAGGCAAATACCTATGCTACAACTTACTTGAAATGCAAGGTTGCCCACTTCAAACTTATCATGAAAAGCTCTTTGAATTTCTTTAGCAACGGCTTTACATTCTAGGATTGCTTGCTTTGTATCTTGCCCTATGTGTTTGAGTAAAATAATAAATTCATCACCACCCGCTCTGGCCAGTGTATCTGAGCCTTTTATTATTGCGCTTAACCTTTTTGATAACTCTACAAGTACTTCATCACCCGCACTGTGCCCTAACGAGTCATTAATACGCTTAAAGTTATCTAGGTCTAAAAATAATAATGCCCCTATATTTTTATTACGCTTAACACTCTCTACACACGCGCTTAATCTGTCGCTAAGCATTCTTCTATTTGGAAGATTAGTTAATGGATCGTAAAAGGCGAGTTTATGAACTTCTTGCTCAGCCTTTTTCTTTATTGAAATATCTCTGGCCATCCATACTACATGTCTTTTTGTAGGACTATTGGGGTTGTAATGATCTAAAGCGGCAGCTCGTCCCTCAAAAACTACACTTCCTTTTGGCACATCTAATTCATATTCAAAAATTTGCATCTCGTTAGTCGAGAGTGTTGTTTCAATGACGTCCATTATCATCTGCGCATCTTTTTGAGGAAGCAGGTCTTTAACATTTTCACCAATAAGATCCGTGGTCGAATCAAGCAGTAACTCATTAGAGGTACCATAAACATCGGTATATGTGCCATCTTCACTTAAAATGAGGATGAGATCGGGCATTACTTTGGTGAAGGCTTTAAATTTTTCATTACTATGCTGTAAATTAACGACAAGCTGTTTTGCCTTCTCAAATTCGTTACTTTTCTCAAGAGCGATACTTGAAAAGTGCACAAAAAAATCTATTAATTCTAAATCTTGCTCTGATGGGGTTTTAGGTGTGCTGTGATAGATAGCAAAGGTGCCTAACAAATCAGCTTGAGTTGAAAAAATAGGTGTTGACCAACATGACCTAAGATCAAACTTTAGCGCTAAAGCTTTAAAGTCCTCCCATAGCGGTGAGATTTCAATATTTTCTACAATTGTGCGCGATTTCGAAAATGCAGCAGTACCACAAGAGCCCACTTTTGGCCCTATGTGAACCCCATTAAGCAAACTACAGTACTCTGGGTGAATATTAGGGGCTGCGCAATGAAAAAGCTGCTGGCCTTTAACTGATAAAATGGAACACCTAGCAGATTCATCATCAATAATCTGCTCTATTGATAAACAAATTTCAGTAAGCACCTCATTTAAAGGTACCCCTAATGCAATTTTAGATAAAATGCCTTGCTGGTGAGATAATAACTTTTTTAACCTATCCGTACCCATTTTCACTTGCTCGCATTATTTATACATATTGATACAACAAAAAGCCTCTGGTAGATGCTTTTTTTCTACGTAGTAAAGTTCAGTATAGTCATGATTAGTAAGTTCATTCTTTTATTAATAAAAAAACTAATCTGGTCTACATTGATTAATCATAATTGCATATTACTAAACACCTGTAGTTACTATATAACCAAAACCGCAACATTAAAGCTAACACTTTGTTACTTAAAATTACTGTTCAAAATTATTAAGCTATTTATACTATAACTAATGGTAAATATTTTTTGAGGTTACAGTGCAGATCACACAAGGTATGGAATATTTTTTTTCGGGATTTAAATTAATTAGCCAAAAAGGGTTAAAGCGCTTTGTACTTATCCCGCTTTTAATTAATGTTCTGCTATTTGGTAGTTCGTTGTTTTTCTTATTTGGATGGCTAAGTGATAGCTTTAGCTACATCAGTAACATGCTACCAGAATGGTTAAGCTGGCTTGAATGGCTAATGTGGCCAATTGCTGTATTAGTCGTATTATTTAGCTACAGTATGCTATTTACTATAATCACTAATTTTATTGCAGCCCCATTCAATGCTTTATTAAGCGAAAAAGTTGAGCTTTATTTAACGGGTCAAAAAATTAACGATGATGGTTTTTCCGAATTAGTTAAAGATGTACCTAGAATGCTTGCCCGTGAGTGGACAAAGCTGTGCTATTACCTTCCTCGCGCTATTGGTTTTTTCATACTACTTTGGGTTTTACCTGTCATTGGCCAAATACTATGGGTTTTGTTTACCTGTTGGATGTACGCAGTACAATACGAAGACTATGCGTTCGATAACCATAAAATTGGCTTTAAACAGATGAAAGACGATTTAAAATCTAAGCAAGGTTTATCATACGGGTTTGGTTTTGCTGTTATGTTATTAACGGCTATACCCTTTGTAAACTTAATAGTTATGCCTGTAGCTGTGTGTGGTGCAACACGTTTGTGGGTCGATAATTATCGACCAAAATACCGTAGTTAATTAAGAGGTTGCTGACTTTTTAATATCCGAAGGACACCGCACCCGAGATAAAAAAGCACCTAAGGTGCTTTTTTAATCTATTTTTAAAACAATAAACTCAAGCGATGCACGCCTTGGTAATGCGACGCTTTGTTTATCTACTTCTTCAAATTTTTTAATCAAAATACTAAAGCGCTGATTGTTAAAATTAACGGCTGTAACTTCACCAATTTTTATACTGTAGTTTTGCTGCTGATCAAACAGCTTTAGTGTTCGCCCTTTTATACGCTCTACGAATAAGTAAGGTGTTTGGTCTGGCATCTTTAAACGGATAACATTGATTTTACTTAACTCATGTACCGCCACCCAATTTTGACTCTGCATTAACGTATTATAACTACTAATGCCTTCAGGCTGATAAACAACATCTTGGTTTATAACGCATGTCTTACAGCCCTTTACTGATTCAACTCGCCAGTCAATAGCTATATTTTTGTAATATAAATTGTCATTTTTTAGTAACCATTCACGTGCATTGTTAGTATCGCTACACGCTATTAGTAAGCTAAAAAAACTACTACAAACAATAAACTTAATACTTAACCCTAGTTTCATATTAATGCTCTTTAATTGCTTTTAACTCAGCAATAATTGCACTACTTGGCTGCGCTTCTTTTATATAACTGGGCAGCGTTTCAATATTAGTAGGTGAGCTTTGTAAATTATACACCTTACTATTATTAGTATTTGGCACGCCAAATCGATTACCTGCACTTTGCATATAAAACTGCAAATTAAGCATGCTCCACTCATTTACATCACTAAGTATTGATATTGTATTATCTTGGTTAGTATCAAAGCTGGTTAAGCTTTCGGTGTTAATTGCATTACAGTTAAAATCAACAGGTAGTGAGCCATTTCGATTTAGCCCCTGTGCTTCAAGTATTGTGCTCTCATTTAAATCTGCTGAACTACCACTTGAATAATCAATAATAAAATCATCTGTAGAGCCTAAATGACTATTAGTATTTGGTGTAATATCGCAGCTAGCATTGCCGGGATAAAAACGCTCATAATAACGATCGCCTTCGTTATTACCTATTGTTGATAAACCCGCTAATTGATATAAATAATTCATAGAGCTTAAATGATTAGGCTTAAAGTTAACCTCTTCATCGCCACCATGGTATAAGCCTAAGTTATGGCCTAGCTCATGAAAGATAGTTGATGCTTGATAATTATAAGTTACATTGGTTGCTATTTGCGTATCGAGCGTTAAGCCCCAGCCGCCCATAGTTACCATTAAATCATTACCGCTGATCTCAGCAATACCCGACCCACTAATACTACCATCTTCATTTCCACTACTTGCCATTAATAAGTAATGAAAAATGGGTCTGCGGGTTATATCGGTATATTCCATTTTATAAGCAAACAAATTAGGGCTACTTAAATCGTACTCAAACGGAGTATAACTATTAAAAGGGACAACATTTCCGCCACCTAAATCAAAGTTTTGCGGCGCAATATCGCTATTTTGATCAAATAAGTCACCTACATCAAAATGAACGGTATAGCCTTTACTTGCAAATACACTAACAATTTTTTCAAGTGCATTTCGATGAGGCGTTATTCCAACATCACTACTATCCATATAATCTATTTCAATAAATATATCTTTTTGTGAAGTACGCGCTCCCCATTCATATAAAGGCAGCCCACCAAATGTTGCCCCCTCTACCTCTGCGCAATCTGGAATACCGTCTTCATCATCATCTATTGAGCAAGATATATCGTTAGGCCCTGCCGGAGTATTGAATACTGAGTAGTTCCAGTCTGTATTTTGGTTGGTATCGGTTGCGCCGAGCGTACGCTTTAAGCTGGCGCCCTGCTCTGGCAGTATTTGTGCAGCGTTTTCGCCTTGCCACTGCGAGGCTGTTACAGGCTCTTGGGTTGAATTTCCAAACTTAACAAAGTCGATAGTTTGTGTACCCGCACTATTAAGTAATTCTGCAAAACCATTTATGTACCAATAAGGCCTAATTTGATCATTCGCGCTACCAACAAGTACAAGCTTAGTGTTATTTAATGATGCAATTGCTAAAAAATCATCGCCAAAGCGGCTTTGTAAAATAATATAGGCGCCATTTAAAAGCTCTTTATTAGGCAGCGTAAATATTTGCTCATCACTCAACGTACTATCAGACATATTAATACTGCGAGCTTTAAGAGAGTAGTCTTGTAAATTTACTGTCGCACCGGTGCCGTTATAAAGTTCAATCCAAGGTAAGTCATTACTAAATTGCACAGATGAAAGCTCTGTTATTTTTATATCTTGGCTAGAAGTTGTAAACGAGGTGGCAGTTTGCGCCAAAATAGTTGTGCTATCAAAATTAGCTAAATCAGCTGTAACACGAACAATATATTGAGTGTCTTCATCAAAGCTTGCGCTTAAATTTACAGTATGAAAATAAGTACTTGTGTCGCTGGTAGTACCCGACAAACTTTCAATAGTTAAGGCCAAGCAAGTAGTAAAATTATCTGCTGACACTTGTACGCTTCCAGTACAAGTACCACTGCTAGAGTTAACGGCTAAAGTACTCACGAGCATAATATCTGAAAATGTAATGCTAACAGGGCTATCTACAAAGACTGGGTCATTACTATTTTGGGGCGTTACATTACTAATTGTAGCGGGCGTTGAATCAACAACGGTAACACTCAGTACAAATTCGGTTGTGTCTTTTGTATCTGTCGCCGTTAACGTATAGCTTTGTGGAGTGATACTGTTTGCAGGAGGTGTGTAACTAAAACGTAAGGCTTGGCCATCAATAACACTGATTTGCGCTCCATTTAAATCATCACCAAAGTCAATCTGTACGCTATCGTTATCAGCGTCGCTAACCACTAAACTAAATTCCGTGGCTTGGTTATATTGCACATTTATATTTACATCATCGGCAGCCGGTGGATTATTTGGGGCTAATATTACAACTATTTTCTGGGCGCTATTTGTAGCGTTATCGTCATCGGTAACAGTTACTACAAACGTTACATTGGTATTTTGCGCAACAGTGGGCGCATTAAAGCTAATACTTGTTTCTGTTTGGGTAAATTCAACTACAGGGCCACTTGTTTGCTGCCAGGTTATGTTATTAATACTACCATCGCTGTCTTGTGCATCTGCAACTAGGGTTACACTGTCATCTTTTTCAGCTTCTTCTGGGCCTGTAACAATGACTGTTGGCGCGCTATTTACTTGATTAATTAAAACCGTTTTACTCGCTTGAGCGCTTTTACCGGCATTGTCAGTTACGGTTACGCTAAAGCCTAGCGTTGTATTTTCAGATACATTGGGGGCAGTAAAACTAAGTACACCATCTGACTGGCTAAAATCAACATTATCTCCCGCAGACTGAATCCAACTAATAGTGCTTATGGTTCCATCTGTATCTTGAGCGTTAGCAACTAAGCTTACTTGTGTGTTAGCAAGTGCACTACTTGGGCCTGTAATATTAACTGTAGGTGCATTATTTTGAGAAGTGATAGTGCCTGAAAATA
Organism: Pseudoalteromonas sp. NZS71; assembly: GCF_015864715.1. Classification (NCBI taxonomy): domain Bacteria; kingdom Pseudomonadati; phylum Pseudomonadota; class Gammaproteobacteria; order Alteromonadales; family Pseudoalteromonadaceae; genus Pseudoalteromonas; species Pseudoalteromonas sp. NZS71. The sequence continues at coordinate 30,510 of NZ_JADYWS010000018.1, forward strand.
CTTGTTGTGCAGTAGCACCTGAATTATCAGTAACAGTAACTGAAAAACTAAAGGTCGTGTCAGTGGTTACACTCGGTGCAGTAGCTGTAAGCGTATTGCCATTAACAATAAATGTAAATTCAGGACCACTAAGTTGTTGCCATTGATAATTGGCTATTTGCCCGTCACTATCACTTGCAAGCGCAGTAATAGTAAACGATTGGTTAGAGACAATAACGTTACTACTAACAGAGAGCGTAACACTGGGCGCAGCGTTACCAGAGGGCGTAGTTGAATCACTACCTTCTCCGCCGCCGCCACAACCTGTGATTAAAAGTGATAAAAAAAGTAAACTTAGCCATTTATTAATATTGTTTTTTACCACTTTTAGCCTCTACATATTAACTATACAAATTTTGTGGCACCTTAGTAACGTTTAAATGAACGGTTATTTCCTCACGATCATGATAGAGATGTTTAGCTTGTAACTCGTAATTAATGCTATGTTTCTCAAGCTCTTTTCTTATCATCGAAAGACATTCATAAACACTATCAAAGCGTTTTTTCATAGGTAGTTTTAAGTTAAATATAAACTCTTTTGCGTATGCATTTACTGCCCAGTCAATCATTAGCGTAGTCACTTTGGTTGGTTTTTCCACCATATCGCACACTAACCAAGTAATATTTCTTTTTTCTGGGCGATATTTAAAACCATCTGCTCTAAAATGTTTAACTTGCCCCGTTTGCATTAAATCGTCATTCATTGGGCCGTTATCAATCGCACTTACAAACATACCACGGCGTACAAGCTGATAAGTCCAACCACCCGGGCATGCACCTAAATCAACACTGCGCATACCTGCTGCCACGCGTGATTCACGTTGTTGCTCAGGAATAAATACATTAAACGCTTCGTCGAGTTTTAACGTTGAACGACTCGGTGCATCGCTTGGCATACGAAGGCGTAAAATACCCATGAAAAATGGAGAATTATTAAAGCTATACGAGTAACCAACATAAGCCGTATTGTTTGTTAAAAACATGACATGCATTACTGGGCGGTTTGCTTTTGGCTCACGCAGTACTGTATTTTGTTTTTCGAGGGCTTTTTTAAGCGGCGTTGATATTTTTTTACAGAACGTTAAAAGCTCTTTGCCTTCATTTGTATCTGGCGTTTCTACGCGCAGTTCTGAGCACAATGTAAAATCTTTAGCAGCTTCAACTACTGCACTTACACGGTCCTCTACTGGCATGTTTTCAAGTAATGTACCGGCAAACCATTGGCGTGCAAACACCATATTTTTAAAATCGACTTTTTTGATTATTTCGTCGCTGTGATGCGCTTCAAAACATTCGTAAACAACATAACCTGTATTTGGCTTTGCTTTTACATACCCTGCAAAACCCTGCTCTGCAGCATGAAACGTTATTTCAGCAGCGGCATCGCTTTCAAAACCACTACGACAATAAATCACAACACTAGACATATTAACCCTTAAACTCTTTAAAACTTAAATCGTGCGACTTGCACTAAAATAACAATCCAACCAATAATAAAGCACAATCCACCAAGCGGTGTTATCGGCCCTAGCCACTTCATATCTGTTAGAGCGAGTAAATATAAACTGCCACTAAAAAGTAGTGTGCCCGTTATAAAAAAACCACCAGCCCAACTCAGGTTTATGCCCCATTTGATTAAAATAGCCACCGCAATAAGTGCAAGGCCATGCACCATTTGATACTCAGCAGCTGTTTTAAAAACCCCTAATGAATACTCCGATAAACGGCTTTTTAAACCATGGGCAGCAAATGCACCTAACATAACCGAGAGCATACAAAAAATACTGCCGGTCATTAAAAATAATTTAATCATCTAATCCCCTAATCGAGTCTTAACACATCTCTACTTGTTGCTTAATAAATTCAACGGCACTTAACGCTGCTGTTTCTCTATTTTGCAGTTCAGTTACGCCACTTTTTTTACGTGGTTTTAATGAATGATCGCCATCAGTCAGCCATGTGAGTAAAGGCTGTTTTGGCATTTCCATAGTAAGCAGTTCTTCACGTGTACCAAATGTATCTCGCTCGCCCTGTAATACTAAAAAAGGGCAAACAATATCAGCAAAATGATCGGTGCGTAACTTTTCTGGCTTACCCGGCGGATGAAATGGATAACCAAATGCAATAACACCCGAAAGTCTTTGCTCTGTGCTGCACGCAAGCATTGATGCCATGCGTCCGCCCATCGATTTACCGCCTATAAATAACGGTAAATCTGGCTGCGCCTGCCCAAGCACTTGCTCATAATGAGTAAGTAGCTTTGGCGCTCGCTCTGGAGGCCTACGTTTATTAGTTTGTTTAGCAATTTGCATATATTCAAAATCAAATAAACCAACATCAACACCTTGCTCGCTTATTAATTTTGCCATATGTTGCATAAAGTCAGAATCGCTACCAGCACCTGCACCATGCGCAAATATAAACTGTGCAATTGCAGGTTGTGCGGTGTTTTTAAACCATTCAATCATTATTAATACTCATGTTCTTGCTCATGCTCTACTAAGCTCAGCATCCACTCTTTAAACGAAACTATTTTACCAAGCTCTGTTTGCGATTCGCGAAGCACTAAGTAATATGCATTTTTACTTTCTAGACTGTGATTAAACGGAATAACCAAACGCCCTGCATCTATGTCGGGTTTAGCTAATACACTATTACCAATTGCCACACCTTGCCCATGTACTGCAGCTTGTAACACCATTGATGAGTGACTAAATATAGGCCCTTGATTTACCTGAATGTTACGCACGCCTGCAGTTTTCATCCACGTTTTCCAGTTTTTACGTGTGGTGTCATGCAATAAGGTGTGATGCGCTAAATCACTAGGTTGATCAAGCGGCTTTAATCCGCTTAATAACATAGGACTACAAAGTGGTACTAAATACTCGGTATGAAGTTTGTACGCTTGTACGCCATTCCAATGACCTCTTCCATAGTAAATAGCAATATCTACGTCATCAGTCAGTGAGTTTTCATCTTGATCTTGTGCTTTTATTCGCACGTCTATCTCTGGGTGTAACTCATTAAACAAACTCAAACGAGGCACTAACCACTGAATAGCAAAACTTGGTGTTAGACTAACTGTTAATGAGCCCTTAGCACCACGGGCTAATAGCTTTTCAGTTGCATCAATAAGCTGAGTAAAAATCTCTTTTATATCTAAAAAATAGCCTTGGCCTTCTTCAGTTAATAATAATGAGCGGTTTTTACGTAAAAACAACTTTAAACCTAAATGCTCTTCAAGTGTTTTTATTTGATGACTTACTGCCGCCTGCGTTACATAGAGCTCTTCTGCAGCCTTAGTAAAACTTAAATGACGCGCAGCCGCTTCAAAGGCTTTTAATGCGTTTAATGGAGGTACCCGTCTTGACATAATAACCAAGCTTAGAATTAGTTTTTCTTATGCGTGAGATTATATACATCATATAAGTTTGTGTATATTAAAGGCATAAAAAAAGCGACCTGAGTCGCTTTTTAATAAACATCATGCTTAATTATAAATCGCTTGCACTTGTATCAAGTGGGGCAAAGCTTTTAATTAAATCATCAACCGCTTTCATTTGCGTTAAGTACCCTTCTAACTTGCTAAGCGCTAGCGCACATGGGCCATCACATTTCGCTTCGTTAGGGTTTGGATGCGCCTCAATAAATAAACCTGCAATACCTAGCGCCATACCACTTCGAGCAAGCTCTGCAGCTTGTGCACGACGACCATCAGCAGAGTCAGCTCGTCCACCAGGGCGTTGTAGCGCATGTGTTGCATCAAAAATAACAGGCGCCATTGCTTTCATGTCATCCATACCCAGCATATCAACCACTAGGTTGTTGTAACCAAAGCTAGAACCACGCTCACAAAGTGCGATGTTATTATTACCCGCTTCATTAAATTTAGTAATGATGTGGCGCATTTCATGCGGTGCTAAAAACTGTGGTTTTTTCACGTTAATAATTGCACCTGTTTTAGCCATCGCCACAACTAAATCTGTTTGACGTGCTAAAAAGGCTGGTAACTGAATTACATCAACAACTTCAGCAACAGGTGCTGCTTGATGCGGTTCATGTACGTCAGTAATTAGTGGAATTTTAAACGTGTTTTTAATTTCTTCGAATATTTTTAAACCTTCTTCCATACCTGGACCACGGTACGAATTGATTGAAGAGCGATTAGCTTTATCAAATGAGGCCTTAAATACATAAGGAATATTTAGTTTCGTCGTAACTTCTACGTAATGCTCTGCAACACGCATTGCTAAATCGCGAGATTCTAATACGTTAATACCACCAAACAGTACAAACGGTTTATTGTTTGCAAGTTCAATTTCATTAATTTTAATAATTTGGTCTTTCATTTAAATTCCTTAAGGTGCAACTGCTTGCATCATTAATCCACAAATATAAGCCATATAAGTACCCACACCGTAGCCTAGTACAGCTAACAAGACACCAACAGGCGCTAGTGACGGATGAAACGCTGATGCGACAACAGGTGCTGACGCTGCGCCGCCCACATTAGCCTGAGAACCCACTGCCATATAAAATAACGGTGCTTTAATCAGTTTAGCCACAATTAACATAATGCTTGCATGCACTAACATCCAAATTGCACCCACTAAAAATAGCCCAGGGTTATTGAAAATAGCGGTTACATTCATGTGTAAACCAATCGATGCAACCAAAATATATAAAAAGCTAGAAGCTACTTTTGAAGCGCCAAACGCTTCTATTTGCCTCACTTTAGTAAACGATAAGCCTATACCAATCGTTGTTGATATAACAATTAGCCAAAAGAATTTACTGTTTAAGCTGTATTCTTTTGCCCACTCATAAGTAGTGCCAAAGTATGGCCCTAAAAAGTCAGCGCAAAAGTGCGCTAAACCAGTTATACCAAATGCAATTGCAATCAGCGTCATGTAATCATTAAGAGTTGGAATGCGTGCATGTTCTGCATGATATTCTTCCACACGCTTTTTCAAATCTTCAATTGCGCTTGTATCAGCACCCGTCGCTGCATCAATCTTTTTATGATTTGCTGCCATTAACAATAAAACAGCCATCCAAATATTAGCGACAATTACATCGACTGTAATCATTACAGAAAATATATCACCACCAACTTCAAACATTTCTTTCATTGATGCTTGGTTAGCACCGCCGCCAATCCAGCTACCTGCAACAGTTGTCATACCGCGCCATACAGCATCTGGGCCATGCCCACCAACAATACTTGGGTCAAATGCGCTCACCACTAAAATAGCTAATGGCCCACCAATAACAATGCCTAAAGTACCCACTAAAAACATAATAAGTGCTTTAGGGCCTAAGTTAATAATCGCTTTTAAATCAATACTAATGGTAAGTAGTATCAAACAGGCAGGTAGTAAGTAGCGCGAAGCCACATAATAAACATTAGATTTATTACCATCTACAATACCAAAGGTATTTAATAACGAAGGTAAAAAGTAACACAGTAATAAAGCAGGTACGTATTTATAAAATCGTTTTAAAGCTGGACGCTCACTGTTTGAGGTTTTAAAAATAAATCCCAAAATAATAGCAAGCAAACCAAGCACAACGGCATCATTTGTAATTAATGCGCTTTGAGTTTCAACCATAATTATTCCTATTCTTAATGGTGCGTTTTATTATTGTCTTCTAGTTCTTCTATTTGGTGTTGAATAATCTCTATTGCAGGATCGTCCGGACACTCATCTACAAAAAACTGTAAATCATCACGTGCCATTTTAGGGCAACCGAGCTGATTTAATAAGTAACCTCTGTCGCGTCTCTCATACGGGTCGTCGCCTATTAACTCCATTAGCATCTCTACACAGGTTAAAGCATGACCAAATTTATTTTCGCTAATGAAAGACCATTTTTGCTGAGCTAAAAATAACTTATATACTTCGTCATCAAAAATCAGTTCTAGTGGCTCTTGCTCTTGACCATCATCTTCATCTGCGTTTTCAGGGATAATATACCAACTTTGTTGTCCACTGCTTGGCTCTATTATGTAGCCTTCTTCATCACTAATCGCCACATGTACACCAACATCACCTTGGGTAAGACTAAGGTTCGCGTCACAGTTAGCTTGTTGTAAAAAATGACAAAGTATAATTGCCAGTGTTGTAGGTGAACCACTGCGCATAGAAAGCGTATAGCTTAATGTATTTAATTTATATTCAGGTACTTTTAAACCTGATGCACTAAATAGCCAATCACTGTAAAACATATCTAATAATTTTTCGAGGCGATCGTGCTCATCACTCACTTTTAAACACAGCGCTGAAATTTGCTGTTCAAAGTCAGTTAAAGTTTCATAACATGGTGTTAAATCTATCTGAGGGTCCCACTTTGACTCTGCTTTAATACAGCGGTAAATCGCTGGAGGTGTAAATTCATCGTAAGCATCGTCAAGATAAGATTCATCGTGTTCGTCAAACCCGAGGGTAGTCATTAATACTGCAACATTTTAGAAAACGAAGGCGTAGTTTACCTAACTTTAAAGCTATATACCAATATAGAGGTGTATTTGAATATTTTCTGAGAGGGAGTTGTATTTGAGCTTTACAAAACAACTATAAAGCTCAAATAGTCAGATATTACTTAAAGCAAAAAAGCTGATTTAGACGTCGCTAAATAACCTATCGCTAAAATAACAGCAGTGTTAACTAAAACGTAAGCAACTTTAGCCGCCATTTTAGTTTGTCGGGCGCTTTTAGCCCCAATACCAATGTATATAACCACTAAAACTATTTTTTCTAATAGCCAATATTGTTCAAACGGATTAATTTTAGCCATAAATATAAGCGTAAGTGCAGACACTAACAATAAAGTATCTATACTGTGACTACCAATCATTACCGCTTTATTTTTTGCTAATTTACCACTGCCCATTCGCGAAAAAGCGCGAACATAAAATAATATTACACTTAACATCGCAATTGCCATGTGCGAGTGCTTTACTGCTAAATAATCCATATGCCCCTGTACTTCTGTTTTATAAAAATTTAATCAGGAAAACGGCTAAGAACCGCCTCTAACTCATCAAGCTTTTCGTTAAATACTTCAACCATTTTTGGTTCAAAATGTGTGCCTTTTTCAGCATTAATTTCATCAACCACATTTTGTAATGTCCAAGGCTCTTTATAACACCGTTTATGGCGAAGTGCATCGTATACATCAGCAAGTGCGACTATGCGGCCAAATACGCTAATTGCGTTTCCGCTTAGACCTTGCGGGTAACCAGACCCATCCCATTTTTCATGATGCTCTTTTGCAATAATTGCACCTGTACTCACAATTTCATGGGGAGAGTCTTTTAAAATAGTATAGCCTTTATCAGTATGGATTTTCATCACTTCCCATTCTTGAGGTTCTAACTTTGCTGGTTTGTTTAAAATCGCATCAGGAATACCCACTTTACCTACATCATGAAGAGGAGACGCCAACCTTACTAAATCTGCATCATGTTTAGATAAACCATAGCCCTCAGCTAAAATATGACAAATATGTGCTACTCGTTTAACATGATTACCTGTCTCGGTTGAGCGCTGCTCTACTGCTTCACTTAACCTATAAACAAGCTCTTGTTGTGTCGCTTCTATTTCAGACTGAAGCTGCACATTTTCAAAGGCAAGTTGCACATTTTGAGAAAATATTTTGATTAAATGACGCTGAGTATCCGTTAAATCCTTTGGGACACCTGATATGAACAGCATTGAATTATGATTGTACTCACTACTGCAGTACGCAAATAAGTAATTATCTTTATAAATGATACTTTTATCATTAAGCGCCTGATGACACGCACTTAACTGCTCAGCTTGTAATACCTCATCAAGCTCTTTACCTTCACTTTTTTCAAAATCGCCAGTGCCAGAGCAAACTATTAGTTTTTTATTTTTTTCATGTTCTGGGTTTTGTGCAACTAAAGTGGTGGCATACATAGCTTGATCAGCAATACCCAATAAAGATGTTAATTGCTGCATAACGCCTTCAATAAAGTGCTCTATTGAATGCGCAGAAAAAATATCACGAGACGCTATAATTATCTTCTCAAGTCCTTCGCGTGACTGCTCTATTGAAATAATATCGCGGTACGAGCGCAGGCTCGACATAATGACTGTAAATAATTTTTGAGCCGTTAGCTCCGTTTTCGATTTGTAATCGTTAATATCATAATTAATAATTACTTGTCGTTCAGGGGCTTGACCAGGTTGACCTGTCCTTAAAATAATTCGAATATGATTATTTTTAGCTTCTTCACGAATAAATTTAGCAACTTGCAAACCAGCGTCGTCGGTTTCCATTACAACATCAAGTAACACAATTGCGGCATCCGGATGCTCTTTTATAAGCTCTTTGGCTTCAGCTCCCGAATAAGCACTGATAAATTCTAAACGTTTATTTTGAAACTCAAAATCACTCAACGCTAGTTTTGTAACAGCATGAACTTCAGGTTCGTCATCAACGATTAAGACTTTCCAGGTACCAAGTTCAATCTCATTGATTGGTTCTTCTGGCTCATCTGAAAATAAAAAATCACCCATCATAGTCGAAATTCCTTCATGGCATTATTTAACGCACTAGTAAGCAATTATTATTCTTTAGGGCCACTGTGCAAACGTTACACGGTCATTATTACCAAAGTCTTTCACTGTTTTAATATTAACAAATGCCATTTTTTTGAAAAAATGACGAACAGCTTCACCTTGCTCAAAACCGTGTTCTATTAAAAGATAGCCACTAGATAACAAATAGTCACGTGATTGTGTAATTATTTGTTTAATATCAGACATTCCGCAATCATCAGCCACTAATGCCGACAAAGGCTCAAAGCGAACATCGCCCTGATTTAAATGTATATCACTGCTTTCAATATAAGGTGGGTTAGTGACAATTAGGTTGAATTTTTCACCGTGCAACTCACTAAACCAGTTGCTTTGCTTAACGTGTACGTTGTTAATCGCCAATCGCTGCTGGTTACGTGTAGCAAGTGCAACAGCATCGCTTACTCTATCTACTGCAGTAATTTGCCAATTAGGCATTTCACTACCCAGTGCCAACGCAATTGCACCAGTACCGGTGCCTAAATCAAGTACTTTAGCTGTAGCAGGTACAGTCACTTCAAGTGCTTGTTCTACTAGCGTTTCGGTATCTGGTCGAGGTATTAAGGTTGTTGCGTTAACTTCAAGCGATAAACTCCAAAACTCACGCTGCCCCGTAATATGTGCAACAGGTTCACCCTTTAAACGCCTTTGGCAAAATGTATTAAATTGCTGTTGTTGCTCAGCGTTAAGTTCATGCTCTGGCCAAGTGAAAAGGTAACTGTGAGGTTTTTGAAGAATATGTAAAAGTAAAACTTGTGCATCTAATTTAGCACTTTCGCTGCTAGGTGCTAATAAATTAGCGCCTGCAGCAATAGCTTGTTCAAGAGTTTGGCTCACGACTACTCGTCGCCCATAGCCGCTAATAAGTCAGCTTGATGTTCTTGCATTAATGGGTCAATAACACAGCCTAAATCACCCGCTACCACTTCATTTAAACGATAAAGTGTTAAGTTAATACGGTGATCGGTAATACGACCTTGTGGGTAGTTATAAGTACGGATACGCTCAGAACGGTCGCCACTACCGACTAAATCACGACGCTCAGATGCTTCTGCCGCATGGCGTTTCTCATCTTCAGCTTGTTGCAAGCGTGCTGCAAGTACCGACATCGCTTTAGCGCGGTTTTTATGCTGTGAACGTTGATCCTGACACTCAACCACAACACCGGTAGGTATATGTGTAAGTCGAATAGCAGAATCTGTTTTATTAACGTGCTGACCACCTGCGCCCGATGCACGAAATGTATCAACTTTTAAATCTGCTGTGTTAATTTGTATTGCTTCGGCTTCTGGTACTTCCGCCATTACCGCAACAGTACATGCAGAGGTATGAACTCGCCCTTGTGACTCGGTTTCTGGCACACGTTGTACGCGGTGTACACCTGATTCAAACTTTAATTGACCGTAAACGCCTTCGCCACTAATATTTGCAATAACTTCTTTGTAACCACCGTGCTCACCTTCATTGGTGCTCACAACTTCTACTTTCCATTTTTTAGTTTCTGCATAACGACTGTACATACGAAATAAATCGCCAGCAAAAATAGCCGCTTCATCACCGCCTGTTCCAGCACGTACTTCAACAAATACGTTGTTATTATCTCGTGGATCTTTTGGCAACATTAATACTTGAATTTGATCTTCAATTACCAAAATTTGCGCTTTAGCTTCTTTATATTCTTCTTGCGCCATTTCACGCATTTCAGGGTCAGAATCTTTAAGCATTTCTTCTGCACTGGCTAAATCATCTTGCGTTTCTTTGTAAGTTAAAAACGTTTTTACAATCTCTTCAAGCTCAGAATATTCTTTTGAAAGCCCACGAAAACGATTTTGATCGCTAATGACCGACGGGTCGCTTAGCAGCGCTTGTACTTCTTCGTAACGCTCTACTAAGGTTTCTAATTTATTATAAACAGACTCTTTCATTTAACGGTTATTCCTGATCAATACCTAACATTTTTTTCAACTGGTTTAGCTGCGCCACTTCACCTTTTTTCGCTGCGTCTTGTATTGCACGGGTAGGCGCGTGCATTAAGCGATTGGTTAATTTATTGGCGAGCTCTAATATAATTTTTTCTGCATCTTTACCTGTATTAAGCTGACTAACAGCACGCTCTACAAGTTCTGACTTAATTGTTTGTACATCATTTCGATAATGGCGGATTAAATCTACCGAATCGAGTGAGCGCATCCACATTGCAAATTCTTTGGTGCGTTCAGTAATAATTATTTGCGCTTGCTGTGCAGCTTGCTCACGCGCTGCCATATTCTCGCTTACAATGGTTTGTAAGTCATCAACGGAATATAAATAGGCAGCATCTAGCTCACCTACTTGGCTTTCTATGTCGCGCGGAACCGCAATATCTATAAATAGCATGGGCTTGTGACGGCGCTGCTTAAGCGCTTGCTCAACCACCCCTTTACCAATAATAGGCAAAGTACTGGCGGTAGAACTAATCACTATATCCGCTTTATGTAAACGCTCTGGCAATTGCGCTAAAGCAATTACATCCGCCGACACTTCGTCAGCTAAGCTTCGAGCTCGCTCAATAGTTCGGTTCGCAACGGTAATGTTTTGTGGCTCATTTTGATATAAATGCTTGGCCACCAGTTCAATAGTTTCACCCGCACCAATTAATAAAACGTTTGTTTTATCAAGCTTGCCGTAAATATGTTTTGCTAAATTAACAGCTGCAAATGCAACCGATACAGCACTTGCGCCAATATCGGTTTCAGTTCTAACTTGTTTCGCTACTGAAAATGTTTTTTGAAACAACCTATCAAACGTAACACCTACTGCATCGTGGTTTTTAGCACTAAAAAACGATTGTTTTATTTGCCCCAAAATTTGCGGTTCGCCCAACACCAAAGAATCCAACCCACACGCCACGCGCATTAAGTGATTAATAGCATCGTTATCTTCGTAGCAATAAGTGTTTTTGCTCAGTTCATGTTCATCCAAACCATGGAAACTGGCAAGCCAGCTCAACAGTGTTTGGGAATTTTGCTGAGCGAGGCTACAATAGATCTCGGTTCGATTGCAGGTAGACACAATAACCGCTTCATTAAAGTCGGCATGGCCACTTAATTGTTGCAACGCCTCTGAAATTTGCTCAGGCGAAAAAGCCACTTTTTCACGTAATTCTACGGATGCGGTTTTGTGATTTATACCTAGTGCTATTATGGTCATATTTGCCAAATATTGCTGAGCCCTACTTCAAAGGCGGTAATTTTACCAAAAATCAGCGGAATATGGAAAGTAAGGAACAACATTTGATTCGACAATATTTGATTTTATTCATGTTTTTTTTGTTTTTAGGTGGCTGTGCTCATCAAATTGATACAAAAACAACACTTTATGATGATTGGAAACCACGTTTAGCTGCTCAAAAAACTTGGCAAGTAGAAGGTAAACTTGCATTTATTAGCCCAGAAGAGCGTCAATCTGCAAACTTAAATTGGCAGCAAACAACAAATTCCAATAATTTAATACTGACTACTTTTATTGGTACTCGTATTTTGTCGCTTAAACAAACAGCTAACGGTGCTGAATTAGAGTTTGACGGTGAACAATACTTTGATACTAACGCTGCAGAGCTTTTAAAACGATTAACGGGTTTTACACTCCCGGTTGATAACGCCGACAACTGGCTTAAAGGCACTATTGACGATGAAAGTTTAATTGTTGATGAGCTTGGGCGTGCAAAGCAAGTATTATGGTTTGATAATACAGGCAAAAAATGGCAAATAGATTATGGCGCCTATGTACAAAACGCAGGTTACTGGTTACCTACTAAACTGACGTTAAAGCACCAACAAATAAAAATTAAAATTCAACTATACGATTGGCAGTTTAAATAAGTATGAATAACAAAACCTCTTTTTCACTTATTGCTCCGGCAAAACTCAATTTATTTTTACATATTAATGCTCGCCGAGAAGATGGCTATCATGAACTTGAAACCTTATTTACTTTTTTAAATTTTGGTGATGAGCTGCATTTTGAGTTAACAACAGATGGGAGTATTTCTGTCGGTGGTGATACTAAAGACATCCCTCTAAATGATAATCTCATCTATAAAGCTGCTTTATTATTACAAACACACTGTAAAACCTCTTTGGGTGTAAAAATAAATTTAATTAAGCGCTTGCCGATGGGGGGCGGTGTTGGAGGAGGTTCATCTGACGCAGCGAGTACTTTATTAGCCCTAAATAAGTTATGGAAATTGGCACTAAATTTAGAAACACTAGCTCAACTAGGGCTCAAGTTAGGGGCAGATGTTCCAGTGTTCATACAAGGTCAAAGCGCCATAGCGCACGGTATTGGTGAAAAACTACACCACGTAACACTTGAACAAAAATGGTACTGCGTTGTACACCCTAACCAACATGTAAGTACCGCAAAAATATTTACACATCCAGATTTAAAACGCGACACACCAAAAATAATAGGCGACTGGAAACACCATACTTTGACCAACGATTGTGAGCCTTTAGTTAAAAAGCTTTGCCCCGAGGTTGAAAAAACCCTCCAGTGGTTGCTAAAATACGCACCGTCGAAGATGACCGGAACAGGTTCATGTTGTTTTGTCGAATTTGCTAGCCAAGTTCAAGCACAAGATGTACTTGAAAATCTCCCCCATACTTGGCAGGGTTTTGTGGCTTCAAGCGCAAATGTCTCACCTGCTCATACGGAGTTAACCGCCATATTCGATCAATGAAGTAACGTACAAGTAATCATAAGTTAACCCGCAGTGAAATTTATCATTGCCCGTTAGTCCAAATATTCAGTGCCTGAGGAACCCTACCGTGCCTGACATGAAGCTCTTCGCTGGTAACGCAACACCTGAGTTAGCTCAAAAAGTTGCAAAACGTTTATATATTGAATTAGGCGATGCTGTTGTTGGCCGTTTTAGCGACGGTGAGATCAGTGTTCAAATAAATGAAAATGTTCGTGGCTCGGACGTTTTTATCTTGCAATCAACCTGTGCCCCTACAAACGATAACCTGATGGAACTTATCGTTATGGTTGATGCTCTACGTCGTGCATCTGCAGGTCGTATTACTGCCGTCATTCCTTATTTTGGTTATGCGCGCCAAGACCGTCGTGTACGTTCTGCTCGTGTTCCAATTACCGCTAAAGTTGTTGCAGATTTCTTATCAAGTGTTGGTGTTGACCGTGTTCTTACGGTTGATTTACACGCTGAACAAATCCAAGGCTTCTTTGATGTACCTGTAGATAACGTATTTGGCAGCCCTGTATTACTTGAAGATATGAAAGAACGCGACTTTGAAGACGTCGTTGTTGTATCTCCAGATATTGGTGGTGTTGTACGTGCTCGTGCAATTGCAAAACTACTAAACGATACCGATTTAGCAATCATTGATAAACGTCGCCCTCAAGCAAATGTTTCTCAAGTAATGCACATTATTGGTGACGTTGAAGGTCGTGATTGTATTATCGTAGATGATATGATTGATACCGGTGGTACATTGTGTAAAGCCGCAGAAGCACTTAAAGAACATGGCGCTAAGCGTGTATTTGCATACGCAACACACCCTATCCTTTCAGGTAAAGCAGCCGAAAACTTACGTGACTCAATGATTGATGAAGTAATTGTAACTGACTCAATTCCGCTATCTGATGAGCTTAAAGCCCTTGATAAAGTTAAGGTACTTACGCTTGCTGACATGTTAGCAGAGACTATTCGTCGTATTAGTAACGAAGAATCTATCTCAGCGATGTTTGAACACTAAAATTAAACATTCCTGAATATAAAAGCGCCTTTTGGCGCTTTTTTTGTAAGCGATGTTTATTTTATCTGGGCGTGGTGGTATGATAGCGCGCCTTTTGGCTAGGGACCTTGGTCGCAAAGGCCCTACACATTTAAATAACTGGAGACATCATGTCTAACAAAACTTATACGTATAACGCTGAACTTCGCGTAGAAACTGGTACTGGTGCGAGCCGCCGCCTACGTCGCGAAGACAAAGTTCCTGCAATCCTTTACGGAGCTGATAAAGAAGCTTTATCTCTTACTTTTGCTCATAAAGATATGATCAAAGCTCAAGAAGACGAAGGTTTCTACACGCATATCCTTACGCTTAACGTTGATGGCGAAGCTGTTGAAGTAATCTTAAAAGATATCCAACGTCACCCATTCAAGCCTAAGCTTACTCACCTTGATTTCCAACGTGTAGATGCTACTCATAAATTTCAAACTAAAGTTCCTCTACACTTCATCGGTGAAGAGATTGTAACTAAAGCTGGCGCAACTGTTGTTCACCAGTTAACTGAAGTTGAAATTACGTGTCTTCCAAAAGCACTTCCAGAATTCATTGAAGTAGATGTTTCTAAGTTTGTTGTTGGCGATTCAGTTCATATCTCTGACCTAACTTTCCCTAAAGGCGTTAGCTCTGTAGATTTAGCTAAAGGCGAAGGCCATGATCAGTCTATCCTGACTATCAAAGCAAACAAAGCAGCTCCAGTTGAAGACGACGCTGCAGCAGCAGAATAATATTTAAGGTCTCGCAACCTTGAATTCTATTCAAATGCTTGTGGGCCTGGCTAATCCAGGCCCCGAATACGCAAACACACGCCACAATGCAGGTGCTTGGTTCATCGAGCAAATCGCTGCACGCTATAACTGCACTCTAAAACACGATCCTAAATATCACGGCCTTACAGGCAAAGTGATCATTCAAGGCCAAGAATTCAAATTATTGATCCCCACTACTTACATGAATTTAAGTGGTAAAGCGGTCAGTAGTTTAGCTAATTTTTTCAAAATCCCTGTCGAGGACATTTTAGTTGCCCATGACGAATTGGATTTAGACCCAGGCGTTGCCAAATTAAAAAAAGGTGGCGGGCATGGCGGTCATAATGGTTTAAAAGACATTATTGCAAAAATGGCAAATCAAAAAGACTTTATGCGCTTGCGCATTGGTGTAGGTCATCCGGGGCATCGTGAAATGGTAACTGGTTGGGTGCTTGGAAAAGCGGCCAAAGAAGACCAAGAAAAAATGGATGCTGCTGTTGATGAAGCAGTTCGTTGCATGGAAATACTTGCAAAAGATGGTGTGTTAAAAGCACAAAACAGACTACATTCGTTTAAACCCTAGTAACTTGGGTCCAAGTACACCGTTTAAACGAATTCTAAACAAGGTATCTTACTATGGGTTTTAAATGTGGCATCGTTGGCTTGCCTAACGTAGGTAAATCAACGCTTTTCAATGCACTAACTAAAGCGGGTATTGAAGCCGCTAACTTTCCTTTTTGTACCATTGAGCCTAATACAGGTGTGGTACCTGTGCCAGATCCTCGTCTAGACGAACTTGCTAAAATTGTTAATCCTCAACGAGTTCTTACCACTAGTATGGAATTTGTAGACATTGCTGGCTTGGTAAAGGGCGCATCTAAAGGTGAAGGCCTTGGTAACCAGTTTTTAGCTAACATTCGTGAAACCGATGCAATTGGCCACGTAGTTCGCTGTTTTGAAGATGAAAACATCATACACGTAGCAGGCACTATTGACCCTGCTGACGATATTGACGTAATCAACACTGAGTTAGTACTTGCTGATATGGATAGCGCTGAAAAAGCCCTTTTCCGTAACGCAAAAAAAGCAAAAGGTGGTGATAAAGACGCCAAAGAGCAAAATGCCGTACTTGAAAAAGTAAAAGTGCATCTTGATGAAGGCTTAACTTTACGCGCTTTAGCATTAACTAAAGAAGAAAAAGCAGCAATCAGCTCTATCAACTTCTTAACTATTAAACCAACTATGTATATTGCAAACGTTGCTGAAGATGGTTTTGAAAATAATCCATACCTTGACCGTGTACGCGCTATTGCTGCAGCAGAAGATGCGATTGTTGTTCCTGTATGTGCTGCTATCGAATCTGAGCTTTCAGAATTAGATGACGAAGACAAGCTTGAGTTTATGGCTGATCTTGGCTTAGAAGAGCCCGGCCTTAATCTTGTTATTCGTGGTGGTTATGAATTACTACAATTACAAACTTATTTCACTGCGGGTGTTAAAGAAGTGCGTGCATGGACAATCCCTGTAGGTGCAACAGCGCCACAAGCAGCGGGTAAAATCCATACCGACTTCGAGCGTGGCTTTATTCGTGCGCAAACGATTGCTTTTGACGACTTTGTTGCCTTTAAAGGTGAAAGCGGCGCAAAAGAAGCAGGTAAGATGCGTCAAGAAGGTAAAGAGTACATTGTTAAAGACGGCGATGTAATGAACTTCTTGTTCAACGTATAAGTACAAATTAAACCAATTTAACTTGGTAATAATTTTTAAAGGCTCGTTTTTACGAGCCTTTTTTGTATTTAAGCATTATAAAAATAATAATTAACCTCAACTAGTCTATCTTTGTAATATCGCTTAATGAAAGAAGTACAGGGTTAATTAAGATTCCGCGCCTTAAAGGCAGCTAAAAAAACAGCATTTTTATTAAATTTTAGCCTGTTAGCTTAATTTTCCTGCAAACAAACACCGTTAAGTGTTTTTTTGCAAAAAAGGTGTTGACGAATTTGGGTCATATCAGCATAATACGCCCCGCACTCAGCGATGAAGTGCTAACAAAAAAAGATGGCTAAGTAGCTCAGCTGGTTAGAGCACATCACTCATAATGATGGGGTCACAGGTTCAAATCCCGTCTTAGCCACCATTATTTTTTTGTTGCTCAATGAAGAGTTTAAAATAACTACCTTGTGTGCGGGAGTGGCGGAATTGGTAGACGCGCTGGATTTAGGTTCCAGTATCTTAGGATGTGAGAGTTCAAGTCTCTCCTTCCGCACCATAATTCTTGATAAGAATTAAAACTATCAATTGTTATTGTTGGGATATCGCCAAGCGGTAAGGCACCAGGTTTTGATCCTGGCATTCCCAGGTTCAAATCCTGGTATCCCAGCCAACAATGGCTAAGTAGCTCAGCTGGTTAGAGCACATCACTCATAATGATGGGGTCACAGGTTCAAATCCCGTCTTAGCCACCATTTCTTCTTTTAGAAATGGCTCTGCAAGAGTTAAATTGCAGCTCAATGAAGAGTTTAAAATAACTACCTGTACTTTATTGTACAAACGATGCGGGAGTGGCGGAATTGGTAGACGCGCTGGATTTAGGTTCCAGTAACTTCGGTTGTGAGAGTTCAAGTCTCTCTTTCCGCACCATTTCTTGATAAGAAATAAAATTATCATTAATTCTTTGTTGGGATATCGCCAAGCGGTAAGGCACCAGGTTTTGATCCTGGCATTCCCAGGTTCAAATCCTGGTATCCCAGCCAACTTCTTCTACCAAGGAAAGTTGGATAAAAGAATTGCTCTAGCTTAGAGTTTAAATTGGCAAATTGTTGATGCGGGAGTGGCGGAATTGGTAGACGCGCTGGATTTAGGTTCCAGTAACTTCGGTTGTGAGAGTTCAAGTCTCTCTTTCCGCACCATGTTCTTATAAGAACTAAAATTATAAAGAATTCTTTGTTGGGATATCGCCAAGCGGTAAGGCACCAGGTTTTGATCCTGGCATTCCCAGGTTCAAATCCTGGTATCCCAGCCAACTTCTTCTACCAAGGAAAGTTGGATAAAAGAATCGCTCTAGCTTAGAGTCTAAATTAGCAAATTAGTGATGCGGGAGTGGCGGAATTGGTAGACGCGCTGGATTTAGGTTCCAGTAACTTAGGTTGTGAGAGTTCAAGTCTCTCCTTCCGCACCATGTTCTTATTAAGAACTAAAATTAATATCAAATTTATAGTTGGGATATCGCCAAGCGGTAAGGCACCAGGTTTTGATCCTGGCATTCCCAGGTTCAAATCCTGGTATCCCAGCCAATTTGACTCCCCTGTCTAAAACTTCTCAATACTCATTAAGTTCAACTTACTTTCTCTGCATTTAAATAAACACTTATAAACTCATCTATTGTTATCGGTTTACTATATAAATACCCTTGTAAATAATCACAGTTCAGATTCAACAACGCCTGTTCTACTTCTTTAGTTTCTATTCCCTCAGCAACTACATCGCAATTTAATCGACCCGCTAAAAACAATGTAGATTCTACAATGGCGTAATCAGGCGAGTTAATAAGCATATCTTTGACAAACGACTGATCTATTTTTATTTGATTGATTGGCAGCTCTCTTAATAACGACAGCGACGAAAAGCCAGTACCAAAGTCATCAACACTAAATTTAAACCCGCGCATATTCAACTGTTGCATCATTTTTCTAGCAGCCGGTATATTTGTCATCATTGCACCTTCAGTAATTTCAAAAATTAACGAGTCGCTTAATGTAGGATCCGTTGCGAGTAAACTAATTATAAAATCGTAAAACTCACTGCTTTCAATATCTTTCGTCGATAAGTTGACATGTATGGTACCGGTGAAGCCAAATAGTTTTAGCTTTCTAATGTGATTAACGGCTTCTTGTACAACCCATTTCGATAAAGGAAAAATAAGCCCTGTACGCTCAGCTACGGTTATAAACTTTTCAGGACTAATAAAGCTACCATCATCTTGCGGCCATCGTATAAGCGCTTCTAGGCCATGTAATTGCAGATCCTTAGAGTCCATTATGGGTTGTAAATAAAGCTCAAACTCATCTTTATGTAATGCCACTTTAATTTTGGCTGATAAATCAAAAAAGTCCTCAGCTCGTTTACCTATTGCAGATGAGTAATTTACCAAAGGTTGAAATGTTTTTTTAGCTTCATGCAGTGCCAAGTCAGCTTTTTTTAATAGCTGATCGGGCAATCGGCTATCATCAGGAAAACGGCTTACGCCTATACTTAATTGTATTTTAACCATTTGCTCATTCGTACAAAACGGACTTTTGACGGCTGAGTTTATAATGTTTACACAATAATTCATGCTTTCATCTGTATCGGTATGCAATAAAAATGCAAACTCATCGCCACCTATTCGATATAACTTAGCAATGCCGCATAATTCTTTATTTAGTTTATTGGCAAATGCAGTCAATAATTGGTCCCCACAATGATGCCCAAACGCATCATTAATTTGTTTAAAGTTATTTAAGTCGATATAAAATAGTGAAAATGGGGAAGGATATTCAACTTGTTTACTTAAAGATTTAAAAAATTTATCGCGGTTAGGTAAGGTTGTTAAGTTATCGTGCTCAGTTTGATATTTTTGATACTGCGTTGCTTGCTCTATTTTAAGAATACTTTTTAAGCTCAGTTTAATAACTAAAAAAACAAACCCACCACCGCCAAGTAACAACATAGCCACCATATTCATAACGACGGGTGCAATATCGTGGTTTGAAAAATAATAAAGTATCCACCAATACCCTAAAATAAAAAAAATAATAGCGCATAGCAGTACACTCCATGCTCTTTGCGATGTTTTTTTGCAAACTTTAACGGTTGTTTTTAAGCTAGCAACAAGCAGTAGCGCACCTAAAATAATTATTACTGTAAAAAAATTATCCACACACAGGCTCTTTAAAGTTATTAAATTGCGATTTAGTGATGTAACACCAGTTAAATTAAAACTGTGTTCAATATAGCCGAGTCACTATTTGCTGACTTAAAAACAGACATAAAAAAAGGCTCATAAATGAGCCTTTCTAATATCTACTTTAAATTTAGCCTAAATCACCACTAATTGCGTATTTTAAAACCCAGTTTTTTATTGGCCCCGTATTATTAGCCATTTTTAAAAACTGGCTACGTGCCCATTTAAGTGGCGTAATTTGATTAGAAAACCCAAAGTAACACGCGTCCATCATGCTCATCATTAATAAATTAGCTTTACGGCGAGCTCGCTCGTATTCTTTAAGTTTTAGTGGGCAACCTATATCTCCTGCTTCGTTTAAAACCTCAGCAAGTGCCACTACGTCCTGAAAGCCTAAATTAACGCCCTGCCCTGCAAGGGGATTAATTGTATGCGCTGCATCGCCTACTAAAACCAAGCGCCCTTGCGAATAATTATTAGCATGTTGGCGAGTAAGCGGAAATACTGCATGGGTTTGTACTTCAAAGTCTCCAGCAAGTTCTGGGAATTTATTCAGTATGTGCGTTTTTAACTGAGCTGGGCTTAGCCCTTTAAATGCTTGCAATGTATTTGCATCGTCGTACCAAATTAAATTAGCGTACGGTGCCTGCATTGGTAAAAATGCTAACGGCCCACTTGGTGTAAACTGTTGCCATGTTTTAATTTGTTGCGGTGCATCGAGTTTAATTAACACCCCCATGCAATGCTGTTGGTACTGCCAACCCGTAATACCAATATTCGCCTTATCGCGCAGCTGCGATTGCCCACCATCGGCGGCAATTACTAAATCAGCCGTATAGGTTTGATCACCATACACAAGCGTAATTAAATCATCCGTTTGCTCTATTTTAGTTACCGGCAATGATTGCTCAATAACCTCAATCTTATAATGCCCAAATTGCTGCCACAAACTTGCTTGAATTAAACTATTTTCAATCAAGTGGCCTAAATGTGTCGTGTTTATGTCGGCGCAATCAAATAATAAATTGTCACCACCGCGCTCAAAAGCCTCTAATTGTTGATAAGGTGCTATGCGGTTTTGCCTTAAAAGAGGCATTGCCCCTAATTCATCAAGTAAATTTTCTGAAAAACGATTAATAGCAGACACTCTAATATCCACCTTATCGCTACTAAGAATGTGCGATGGGTCTATTAGGTGTTTTTCAATTATGCGCACGCCAAAGCCTTGCTGAGCCAGCTTTATCGCCATAGCCGCGCCAACCATGCCCCCGCCAACCACTATCACATTATTTTTGGTCATGTTTTTCATCATTTTATTATTACTTGAGTCTGTTTTGATTGTATCAAAATTAATTTGTTTTATACCAGAGGATATCCCTAACAGCACATTAAACTCGCCCCGTATTGATTTGAGATCACAAACATGAAAACTATACTTGGATCTGGGCGGGTATCCAGCTAAAATACGCCTCCTTTAAGTGAGCATGCTTGCTCCTTAATCCTGTTTCTAGCACATTTTTGTGCCACTATCGAATTGAACACGAGGCAATATTTCAATGAGCAAAAAGCTGCATATTAAAACCTGGGGTTGTCAGATGAACGAATACGACTCTCAGAAAATGGCTGAACTTTTAGATGCCACCAACGGCTACCAGCTAACTGATGATGCAACAGATGCCGACGTAATCTTACTTAACACCTGTTCAATTCGTGAAAAAGCACAAGAAAAAGTATTTCACCAGTTAGGTCGTTGGAAGTTGTTAAAAGACGACAAGCCAGACTTAATAATTGGTGTAGGTGGTTGTGTTGCCTCACAAGAAGGTGACTCTATTCGTCAACGTGCACCATTTGTGGATGTTATTTTTGGCCCGCAAACATTGCACCGTTTACCAGAAATGATTAAACAAGTGCAAGGCAACAAAGGCTCATCAGTTGTTGATATTTCATTCCCAGAGATTGAAAAGTTTGACCGCCTGCCAGAGCCAAAAGCGGATGGCCCATCTGCGTTTGTATCAATTATGGAAGGCTGTTCTAAATACTGTACTTTTTGTGTTGTACCGTATACTCGCGGCGAAGAAGTTAGCCGCCCAGTAGATGACGTATTACTAGAAATTGCACAGCTTGCTGAGCAAAACGTACGTGAAGTAAACCTACTAGGCCAAAACGTAAACGCATACCGCGGCGACACGCACGATGGCGAAATATGTTACTTCTCAGATTTAATTCGTCTTATTGCTGCTATTGATGGTATTGACCGTATTCGTTACACCACATCGCACCCGGTAGAATTTACGCCTGATATAATCGACGTTTACGCTGATGTACCAGAGCTTGTAGATCACTTACACCTACCAGTACAAAGTGGTTCAGACCGTATATTAAACCTAATGAAACGTGGCCATACGGCAATTGAATACAAATCGACAATTCGTAAGTTACGCAAAATTCGCCCTAACTTAAGCATGTCGTCAGATTTCATTATTGGTTTCCCAGGCGAAAGTAAAGAAGACTTTGAAGCAACCATGAAGCTTATTAGCGACATTGGTTTTGATATGAGCTTTAGCTTTATTTACAGTGCACGCCCAGGTACGCCAGCGGCAGATTTGCCAGATGACGTAACAGAGCAAGAGAAAAAAGAACGCTTATACTTACTACAAAACCGTATTACACAAATGGCGCAGCAAATTAGCCGTCAAATGTTCGATACAGAGCAACGTATACTTGTTGAAGGTCCTTCTAAAAAGAACCCAATGGAATTACGTGGCCGTACCGAAAATAACCGTGTAGTAAATTTTGTTGGCCCGCACACAGTGATCGGACAGTTTGTTGACGTACGTATTACCGAAGCACTACCTAACTCTTTACGTGGTGACTTAATTCGTACAGAATCAGAAATGAACTTACGACGTGAAATCGCGCCTTCAGCTATTTTAACTAAAGCTGCAGCTGCAGAGCCAAAACCAGACACTGTTAACGAAATTGGCGTAGCTACTTTCGTTCCTTAGTCACACTATTAGCGCCAGTTAACGCTGGCGCAGTACTATAGGAAGCAATTTTGAGTAATCAGTTAAAAACATTAGAGATTTATTTAGAACCTGCCGATAACAAACGCCTTTCTTCTTTATGTGGCCCGTTTGACGAAAACATCAAACAAATTGAACGCCACCTGGCTGTTGAAATAATTCACCGCGACAACTTTTTTAAAGTAACCGGTAAACTACACAACTGCGCCGGCGCTGTAGAAATCTTAAAAAACCTTTATGTTGATACTCAGCCAGTTCGTGGTGTTTTAGGCGAAATAGAACCCGAAGCCGTTCATTTAGCTATTACCGAATCAAAAGCCCTAGAGCAAGACGCATCAAGCAGCGCTTACGGCAAAGAAATGGTGATTAAAACGCGCCGTGGTGTTATTAAACCACGTAACGATAACCAAGGTGTTTATGTGGCTAATATTTTAAACCACGACATTACCTTTGGTATTGGCCCTGCTGGTACTGGTAAAACCTACCTTGCAGTTGCTGCCGCCGTTGACGCCCTTGAGCGCCAAGAAATACGCCGCATATTATTAACGCGCCCTGCTGTAGAAGCGGGCGAAAAGCTTGGCTTTTTACCCGGTGATTTAAGTCAAAAAATAGACCCGTACCTGCGCCCTCTTTACGACGCTCTTTTTGAAATGCTAGGTTTTGAAAAAGTAGAAAAACTCATCGAAAAAAATATCATTGAAGTCGCCCCGCTTGCTTACATGCGCGGACGTACTTTAAACGATGCCTTTATTATTTTAGATGAAAGCCAAAATACCACCGCCGAGCAAATGAAAATGTTTTTAACCCGTATAGGGTTTAACTCAAAAGCGGTTATTACAGGCGATATAACACAGGTCGATTTACCTCGTGGCACACGTTCAGGCCTTCGCCATGCAATGGAAGTACTTGATGGCGTAAACGAAATTAGCTTTAACTACTTTAAAGCCCAAGACGTAGTACGCCACCCTGTTGTAGCACGCATAGTTGAAGCCTACGAGCGAAACGACGAAAGCGAGCGACTAAAGCGCATTGAAAAGCAAAATGCAAAAGACGCACTTGCTGCTCTTCAACAGCCTACTACTAAAGAGTAATACTTTGACAACCGAACTTGATTTACAAATAGCCTGTGAGTTTGACAACCTCCCAAGCGAAGAGCAATTTGCACTGTGGGCCGACAAAGCCCTTAGCCAATACCGTGACGAGTCAGAACTCAGTATCGTTATTAGCGACGAAGCGCAATCGCAACAACTTAATAACGACTATCGCGGTAAAAATAAACCGACCAACGTACTGTCGTTCGAATTTGAAGCACCACCAGGAATAGATATTCCCTTGGTTGGTGATTTAATTATTTGCCCAGCCATTGTATTAGCTGAAGCAATTGAGCAAGAGAAGTCATTTCATGACCACTTTGCCCACATGGTTATTCACGGATGCTTGCATTTGCTTGGATTTGACCATATAAAGAGTGACGATGCTTTAGAGATGGAAAGCATCGAAAAGCAATTACTTGCAGAGCTAAACATAGCAGACCCATACCGGGACGATATTTAAATTAACGGAGCAATTAGACGCAATGAGCGACGGTAACTCGCAATCTAGCCAGGGTTCTTCTGGCAAAACGTGGTTGGGCAGAATAGCCCAAATGTTGCAAGGGGAACCCCAGAATAGAGAAGAGCTGGTCGAAGTTATTGCCGATGCGCAAGAACGAGACGTAATCGATCCTGAAACAAAAGAGATGATAGAAGGTGTGCTTGGCGTGTCTGAGCTTAAAGTGCGAGACATAATGGTTCCGCGCTCACAAATGATCACTCTTGAGATCGACAGCCCGCTTGAAGAGCTAATTCCAATGATGGTTGACTCAACTCACTCACGTTTTCCAGTGGTGATTGAAGACAAAGACCATGTAGAAGGTTTTTTACTCGCTAAAGATTTATTGCCACTGATCTTAAATAAAGACGAGCATTTACCATCAATACGCGATTATTTACGCCCAGCAATGGTAGTACCTGAGAGCAAACGTGTTGATACATTGCTAAACGAATTCCGTCAGCAACGCTACCATATGGCTGTTGTTATTGACGAATACGGCGGCGTATCGGGCTTGGTAACGATTGAAGATATTCTTGAAATAATTGTTGGCGAAATCGAAGATGAGCACGACGAAGAAGAAGAACATCAAGATATTCGTCGACTTGCTAAACATGTTCACGTAGTGCAAGCACTCACACCTGTAGATGACTTTAACGAGCATTTTAAAACAGGCTACAGCACAGACGAAGCCGATACTATTGGCGGAACTGTACTGCACGCATTTGGCCATATGCCAAGCCGTGGTGAAACGATTGACATAGAAGGTTACCAATTTAAAGTAACCAACGCCGACAATCGTCGTATTTTGCAACTGCAAGTCACCGTTCCTAAGGCTGATGATAACGACAGTGAAGAAACTGCTAACTAGACTTACCCTATTAGCAAAAGATAAAAAAGCATGGCTCGCACTCGTTGCGGGCCTTGTTTTAACTTTTGGCTATGCCCCATTTGAAATTTGGCCCATCGTATTTATTAGCCTTGGTACCATAATTTTTTGCGTTAACCCCAATAATACCGGTAAAGCACACGCAAAAACCGCTGCTAAATATGGCTTTATATTTGGCCTAGGCTGGTTTGGTGCAGGTATAAGCTGGGTACATGTTTCTATTGCCACCTTTGGCGGTATGCCGCTTATAGCGTCGCTCTCGTTAATGGCATTTTTGTGCGCATACTTAGCGTTATTTCCCGCACTTGCCTTTTGGGCAACTACACGCTTTGCCACTGGCCCTAAAAGCTTTGGCGCATTACTAATAGCATGCTTTGCAATTAGTGAGTATTTACGTGGCACCGTACTTACCGGTTTCCCGTGGTTAAGTTTTGGCTACACACAAACCGATGGACCTTTAAGGCTGCTTGCCCCTTATATTGGCGAGTTTGGCTTAACACTTACCTGTGTCGCTATTGGCTTTGCACTGTATAGACTTACCCAAAAAGATTTTAAAACCCCGGCGGTTACTGCTACAGCTGTTGCGCTTATTTTTATAGGCGCAAGCACCACCGGCAGTATTCATTACACAGATAAAAACATGTCAGTGTTGCTCGTGCAAGGGAACATACAGCAACACCTGCGCTTTGAGCCAAGTGAGTTTTGGACCACAATGAGCAAATACCAAGACCTGACACGCCCACATTGGGATGCCGACTTAATAGTATGGCCAGAAGCCGCCGTGCCTGAAATAGAAATGCTTGCTGATTCCTACCTAGCCAATTTAGACAGTGCAGCCTCGTTTAATAAAACCGCCCTTGTAACCGGTATTGTTGACTATCAGCGAGACACCAAAAATATATTCAACACGCTTATTGTGGTCGGTAATAAAGAACGCGGCGACGAGCACGGGCATTATCATTACCTTGATAAAAACCGCTATCAAAAACACCAGCTATTACCTATTGGCGAGTTTGTACCGTTTCAAGACTTTTTGCGCCCTATTGCCCCATTATTCGATTTGCCTATGTCATCGTTTACCCGTGGCGACAAAGTGCAAAACAACTTGCGCGCCAACGGCTTTAATTTACTACCCGCTATTTGCTACGAAATTGCTTTTGCAGATTTAGTCCGCGGTAATTACAAAAGCGATTCTGACCTACTCTTTACTGTAAGTAACGATGCCTGGTTTGGCGACTCTATTGGACCTTTGCAACATATGCAAATAGCCCGTATGCGGTCGCTCGAACTACAACGCCCTCTAGTGCGAGTTACCAACAATGGTGTAAGCGCCGTATACGACCCCATAAGCCACACACAACAAACCATGCCTCAGTTTGAAGCTACCATATTGAAAGCCAACATTAAGCTTATAAAAGGCGACAGCGTGTACAGCCAATACGGCAACATATTTGTGTGGGGATTTGTGTTGTTGATGGGTCTTGGTGGTTTTGGGGTTAGGTTGAGAAAGTGAATTAAAATTAATAGCTGTCGGTGGACAGCTATTTAAAAAAGGTGTTTATTGTTGGGTTTCGCTTCGCTCTACCCAACCTACGCAAATTTACTTTTTAATCCAGCCTATGCTAAAAATATAACGAGCTTTGTTCTATTTTTAATGCTTGGTGTTGCTCAATATCAGGTTTAAAAAGTTAAACTCGACTGTAATTTATAATTGGGTTTTCACAGATAAACTCACCACCTTTAACGGCATACCTCAGTACAATATTGAGATTGAGCCTAAAATGCCGACCGACTTTAACTTTATCGGTATGCGACTTTATTTCACTTACTTGCGGGAGTTTAATTAAGTATCAAATTTAAATGGGGTTAGCATACAGCATAGTAACATTTTATCGTAACCCGACTATTGGCGTCCTAGCTCCCAACTAAATAACTTTTTAGTCATAACTACTCGTTATGCTTTTTGCTTTCTATGGGGGTAGTTTACAACAACTATCAAAACCACTTAAACTTTAGCTTTGCTGAGTGTACTCTGCTCACCTGTGGCCTCAGTAGATTACAATGAATATCAATATAGCTACTTTTATTTGGTTCTATAAAAATGTCATCGCTTTTACCTAAACAATTACCAACAAACTTTCCGTTTTTATCGAATGTAGATGCTATAACACCACCTGCATATATGCTTTCATTGGTGATATTTTTTAACTCAGCAGTTATTCTTACTCGCCCATTTTCTTTAAAAATATCAGAAAGGGTAAGTTTATAATCACTATTTAAGTCGTCAGTGCCCTCCAATGCTTTATTTGATACCTGCTCTTTAAAGCCACTATCAACTTCTGAGGCTATTGTTAGCGCGTACACACTGATACCACCGAGTGTTGCTATTACAAACCCTATCCCCCAAAAAAAGCCCTTTATAGCCTCATTAAAATTATTACTCATTTAATTCCCTTTTAATTTTTCACTACTAAATTTCGTTAACAATATACCCAAAATCACTACTTTCACTAACCTAGTATATAAATTAAAATTTATTTTTGTAATAAGCTTTTTAAACCATAATACCAACTAAGCGCTGCCACCGTGCCATGAGTTTCTTCTTCAAAGTAACGTTGATTTATATATAAACTATTACTCGGGTGCGCTTTTAGTTTTTTAGCAAGCTCTAAGCCCCATTTATAATTAGCCTCTCCAATTTCACCAAAAGCTGCATTATTAGCAAAAGTAAAATATACATTGCCTTTAAGCTGCTTGTTTATAAGTTGTTGTTCGTCAAAATAACGATTGAGATAATTATTATCCCAAAGGTAGGTTGCATCAATAATTAAGTAATCAGTAAATAAAGAGTGATTGGTAAGTAAAACATAGCTTGCGAACAAGCCACCGAAAGATTCCCCAATTAATACCCGCTTATTTGATGTACGGTAATTTTTATTAATGAATGGAATAAGTTCTTTTTCAAAAAAAGCGGTGTAGTTTGCGGCATTGCCAATGTTTTCAAATTTTTCGAGTCGCTTGCCGTTAAAAGTCCAATCGACATTGGTAGGGGTAAAGTCGCGCTCTCTTATCGCATTTTTACTATTAGGAACAGCGACAATAATTGCTTGTTGAATTTGTTTTTCTAGCCGCTCAGTACTGAGTGCTTCAACAAGCCCCGCTAAGGCTTTTAAATGGGTTGGGTCGCCATCAAGCAAGTAAATAACAGGATATACTCGTTCGAGGTTTTGCTTGTAGCTTGGCGGTAAATAAACACTATAACTGCGCTGCTCACCTAAAATAATAGACTTAAGCTGATGTTTTTTTGCTAACACAATATTTTCTGACGCATACGAAGCTGTAATAAAATACAGATAACTAAACGCCATTAATAAAGCTTTCATAACCATCCTTGTAATTAATAAGAGCAAACTTAACTTTTTACAGTCTCTTCTACCGTTTCAACATTTACAACTTGATTCAAGTCGCCTTTAATAACCACAGTCGCTGATATTTTATCTTGAATGGCTTGTCTGTTTGGGTCCCAATATATCTGTAAAAACCCTAATAACCCCGTAGCAAAGCCGGCACCGTAGCCGCCGTAGCGCCCAAAACAGTCTAATAAACCTAATGGCTCGCCGCTTAGGGCGACAACACGAATATTACATACCTTTTTACCCGGTGTTTGGCCGCGCCAAAGTAACGAGAACAACGTAAAGTAAACTGCAGCCCAGCCAAAACCTAAGCCCAAGTCTTGAATAATGCCTTTGCTCCACTGCAAAATACTATTTGTGGTTGTTTGTGCAGGTTTTTCTTCTATTAACTGCGCAGGCTTTATTTCGTTATTTTCACTGAGCACTAGTAGCTGTAAAAGTACGGTAGCAAGTTGTGGGTTTTGTAGGTCGTCCATTTCTGCTAATTTAGGTACTTGCCCGATTAAATTATCAAGCGCGTTTTGTTGGCAAGGTTCCTCACAGCTGTCATCGGCTGTTTGCGCTAAATAAGTATTTACCTGTTGTTTTTCTGTGGGAGTAAGCTGAATTTCATCTTGTATTTTTACGCCCTGAACAGCTAAAGCTTGATCAGCGTTATCGTCTTCTAGGTAATCAATGCCAATTGAAAGCACAGTAAGTGCGCTTACAAATAAAATACTTGCTGCCGTTATTTTTAAGATTCTTCGCCACACATTCGATATTTTTGGAAGGTATTGCTGTGCCGTACCTTTATAAAAAGCCATTGCAGCAACAAATGCTATTAAAGCCGCGCTAAGCTTGGCCGCTAAAAATATCAGTGCAACATCAATAATAATCGCTAGTGCACGCCGAATTGGCGTAGCTAAAGGCAAGCCCAGTAAAGCACTGTCAATTTTAAAGGCGTAGGGGGTAACAACTTCTCGGGTTTCAGAGTTTGATAATTCTAATTGTTCTATCTCTTTGGCTTTCATTTATTTTCTTGTTATTAAAATAGGTAACCCGGTTAACTTACGCGTTTTTTATTTTTTGCTCAAGATTAACTCTGCTTTATTTTTAAGAAAACCGCCCCCCACAAACACTAAAAGTTACAACCGTTTACAAATATAAAGTTAACATAATTTACAAAAGTAACTATTGAACATATATTGATGCTGAAACTGCTTTCACACTAAAAATTAAATATATGGAGTATATTTTGAAGTTATTAACTAATGTGTTTTTCTTGTTTTCGGTCCTTATTTTGAGTGGCTGTGCCCACCAGATAAGTTTAAATCCAGACACTGAAAAACTTCAGGTTACAGAAAATAAATCAGCATCAGTTGTGGGTTATTATATTTCTGAAGATGATATAAAAAAACAAGTAAAAACACCTGGCGGTGGTGGCGATAATGTTAGTTACAAACCTTATAAAGACACAGAAGCAGCGCTGTATACTGTGCTTTCTAATAAATTTGAAAACGTTTATAAGCTTGAATCATTAACTGATAGTACATTTTTAAAAGATAAAAAAATTGAGTATGTATTCATACCGACAATAACAACGCAATCTAGCTCAGATAGCTTATTCACATGGCCTCCTACAGAATTTACTTTCACGCTAAACTGTAAAACTTTAAATAACAATGGCGATATAGCATGGAATAGTGAAGTTAAAGGTTTTGGCAAAGCTGAATTTGATGAGTTTAAAAATGATTTTTCTTTATCTGCAAAACGTGCAACAGAAGAAGCATTTAACAAACTAGTTGTAGAACTTGATCAATCAAATTTATAAATAAGGACAGAAATAAAATGAAGTATAAAAGTTCACTAGGTTTAATCGCGGCTTTATTTTTAAGTGCATGTACCATTCAAGTTCCACCTTATAGTGCAGATATCAGCAACGTTTCTAAACTAAAAGAAGAGTCTAATACACCAGTCTCAGTCGGAAAAATTGAATCTGAAAAAAAATTAAATAAGATATCACTTCGAGGCTCTCCTCTTGTTTCATCTGTAGGCAACAGCTATGGTGAATATATTGAGAGCGCTTTAATACAAGAATTAAAACTGGCTAAACTTTGGTCTGGTGTTGCTAAAAAGCAAGTGACTGGCAAGGTTATTGACCAAGATATTGATGTAACAGGGTTCTCAGAGGGGAATTCATTTATAAAAGTAAATTTTGTTGTTTCAGAGGATGATGCAATTTTATTTGAAAAAGTAATTTCAGCTGAACATGATTTCGACTCTTCATTTATTGGCGCAATTGCAATCCCAAATGGTCAACGAAGCTATGTAGAGCTTGTTCAAAAATTACTTAAGAACTTGTATTCTGACGAAGAGTTTATTACTGCAATTAAGTAAGTACTCTCAGTGTAATTAAAACAAATAAGGAGCTGTATGCTACAGCTCCTTATTTATATATAAATTTAATTTGTAACTGGATAATCGGTATAGCCTTGCTCTGCACCACCAAACAAAGTGTCGGGGTTGTGGTTGTTAAGAGGCTTGCCTTGCTTTAAGCGTGCTGGTAAGTCTGGGTTTGATACAAATGGGCGACCAAAGCCAATTATGTCGGCCCAGCCTTCGCTAAGTGCATTGTCTGCGCGCTCTTTGGTGTACTTGCCTGCGTAAATTAATACACCGCTGTAGGCTTTACGAATAGCGTGTTTAAACTCAACACTCATTAAAGGTGCGTCATCCCAATCGGCTTCGGCTATATGCATGTAACCTACACCGGCTTTATTCAATGCCTCAGAAACCGCTAAATAAGTTTCCTCAGGGTTTTCGTCTACAGTGCCATTAAGAGTTGTTAACGGGGCTAGTCTTACGCCTACTTTGCTGCTACCAATTTCGTCGATAACAGCGTTTACTACTTCAATTAAAAAGCGTATACGGTTTTGCACGCTGCCACCATATTCATCGGTGCGAGCATTTGATTCTGAGTCTAAAAATTGGTTAATAAGGTAACCATTTGCAGCATGAAGCTCTATGCCATCAAATCCTGCATTAACTGCATTTTTAGCAGCTTGGCGAAATTCGCCTATGACATGCGTAATATCTTGTTTGCTCATTTCGCGTGGGAGTTGGGTGTCTACAAACCCCGGTGCACCGTTTGTATCTACAAATACTTTTACGTCTTTTGCAGCAATGGCCGAGGCTGAAATAGGCTGCACGCCACCGGTGTTGTCACTATGAGTTACACGGCCAACATGCCAAAGCTGAGCAAACATAACGCCACCAGCGCTATGTACTGCGTTGGTTACTTTACTCCAACCTACAACTTGCTCATTTGAATAAATACCCGGAGTCCAAGCGTAGCCTTTGCCAAGTTCACTAATTTGTGTGCCTTCGCTTACAATTAGCCCGGCACTTGCGCGCTGTGCGTAATATGTTGCCATTAAGTCGTTAGCTATATCGCCAGGCTGTGTTGAACGCGAGCGAGTCATTGGGGGCATAACAATACGGTTTTTTAATGTTTTACCTGCAAGTTCTATTGGTTCAAAAAGTAATGTCATAATGCCTCCTAAGTTTGATTGCGCTCATAATAACGTAACCAAGCACATGCAAAAACCACAAAAACTGCAAAATAGTTTTGTTGTATCTGCAATAAAGCTACAAAGTAAAACACATTAACTTTAGGTGAACTAAATGTATTTTATTGACTCTTAACAGCACTATTAAGTTGAGGGTTTGATGTGAATAAAGGGAATGCGTGGCCGTGGGTTATCTCGTTATGTATACATGGCGTGTTGCTATACTTATTACTTTCACATAAATTACTTTCGCAAAAAATAAAAGTTGAAGAACCTCAAACAAAAAAAGACACCGTAATAAACGCTTATGTAATGGTTAACTTATCAACGCAACCTAAGTTAAGCACCGTTAACACCACCACTAACGCACCGATTGCTGAGCCTGCAAAGTTAGAGGTAAAAAAAGTACCTGAATCTATAAGCACTAATAAAACACCTACAACTCAAACACAAGTTACTAAAGCACCCAAACAACGTGACGAAAAACCAAAAACAACAACAGTAACAAAGCTCACTATTACAAATAAACCTCAACCCCCTGCCCACACCATTAATACCAACACGCAAACGTTTAAAAAACTTAACCCGTATGCGCCTATTTATGGCGCACCTATAAATAACTTAACGCATAAAAAAATGGTCACGTTTGGCGAAGCAGATAACTCAGATAGTACTGATGATGCAATAGCTGCCACGCCCACAATTAAATCACCGGTTAAATCACAAAAATCGGAAGTTATTAGCCAAAATACAATAGGCACACGACGATTAGAAAAATTTAACGGTAAATGCTATTTAATTGATACTTCAACCGTATTTGGTAGTAATGGCATGCCTCAAGGTAGCGCGCAGACCTGCCCTGGCGAGCAAACTGATGATGAAATATTATTTAATAAAATAATGGATAAGTGGGCTCGTAAAAATAATTAGTTTTAAATTAGTGAACAAATACATTATTAAAGCGTATTAGTTATAAGTACTCCACTTACTTAATGCCAATTAGGAAACACGTATGACAACAAAGCAACTATCGTCACTTTTTGTATTTAATTTATTAGTTGTAAGTACACAAGCGAATGCAAATCAGCGCTGGTACGTTGTTAATGACTCAGTAATGGGCGGTGTATCTAATAGCCAATTCACTCAAACTCAAAAAAGTTTGCTTTTTACAGGCAATGTTTCGCTTGATAATAACGGCGGTTTTGCATCAATACGTACAGAGCTAAATACACAAAGCCAAAATACTAAAGCTATAGCACTGCGCGTTAAAGGGGATGGACAAACCTATCAGCTTAGGCTCAGAACTACCAATTACCTTGATGGCGCAGCGTACACCCACTCATTTAAAACAGTAAAAAATGAATGGGTAGATATAAACTTTGCTCCGAGTGATTTTACTTTAACGTATCGCGGCCGCGTGCTTGAGCAGCAGGTTATTATTGATTTTGACGATATAAAACAGCTAGGCTTTATGATTGCAGGCAAGCAAGAAGGTAGGTTTAAACTTGAAGTGGGTAAAATTGAGCTTAAAAGCTAGCCCACCAGCATGTTGGCGGCGCTAAATAGTATAGTCGTCGCCCCGCCTCTTCATTTCACTAATAACCAGCTCAACCATTTGTTGTTTTATTGCTGCTTGCTCTGACTTTAACTCCCCTAATTGCAGCTCTAACATATCTATCTGCTCTTGTTGCTGTGTGTTTTTATATTTTTTTGCACCTAGGTGGTCAGCATCTAAAACTGAATTTGCATCACTTTTATCTAACTCACTTGCAGAAGTATTTATAGTTAAACTACGTTGTACGGGGCTTTGTTTAAGTTTATTAATTTGCTCTTGCAGCGCAATAACTCGCCCAGCGAAGTGCTTGTATACTTTTTCTAGGTTTTTATATTGATTGCCAAACGTAGCGTTATCTTCACTATATTCTTGCGCTTTGGTATCTAGAAACTTTGATAACACATATTTTGGCTCTTCCTCATTTTCTTCCTCGCTCTTTTCTTCACTCGCTTTTTCAACAGGTAGTTTATCTGATTGCGCTAAAGTTTGAGCATTTGAGCTGTGTACTTGGTATGGGATGGGAGTCAGTGAAATCTTCATTATTTTATCCCTAAAATAGCTTTGTCTCTTTTATAGGTATCGACCTCGTATTAAAATTCTTGAGTAAATTTTATTGTTAGCTAAAAGCAAAAAGCCCCACTTTATTAAAGTAGGGCTTATACCAATCTATTAAACTAACTCGTTGCTTACTTAGTGCTTTGGTTATCTTGTGAGAGCGCAATAAGTGCAAGCGCCGCATTTAGGCGAGTATTTAAATTATTATAAATAGTCATTCCAAACACACCGATAATACAAACTATTAAACCCATTTGTAGGTTAACGCTCATTTCTAGTAAAAAAACAGCTGCAACTAGTAAGCATAGCGCTAATGCATAAATAATAGATTGAAAGGTAAAGTTAATATCCCCCCTAGCTATTTTAAGTAATTCGTCTTTATTCATAATTTACTTCCTTGTTATTTGATCACTAAGACTCAATTGCCAGTAACTCTACTTCAAATATAAGTACTGAGGCAGGAGGAATACTCCCTACACGTTTTTCGCCGTACGCTAATTGGTGCGGTACATATAGCGTGTATTTATCGCCGGGGCTCATAAGTTGTAAACCCTCAGTCCAACCTTTAATAACTTGGTGTAAACCAAAGCTAATCGGTGTTTTACGCTCTACTGAACTGTCAAACACAGTGCCGTCGATTAGTGTGCCGTGGTAATGCACGTTAACCATACTTTTTGGGGTTGGTGTGTTTTCGTTTTCGCTTTTATGGATTACTTTATACTGCAAGCCAGAAGTCGTTTCTACTACGCCTTCTACCTTTGCGTTAGCGGCTAAATAGTCTGCACCTATTTGTGCATTTATGCCTGCTTGTTGTTTTGCTTTTTTACTATTTTGAAATATTAAAAAACAAAAAATGGCGATAACTACCGCCAAAATTATATTAATCATCATTAACCTTTTTCGTTGTCTAGCTTTTCATTATTTGGCTCTTCGTCTTTTTCGTCATCATCGCCGTTTACTATGTCGGCAATCTCTTTGAGGCGAGCAAGTGCAATACCGTTTACTGAGTTTTCTGGATACTGGTCATCAATAATATCGCCAGCTTCTATATCCATTAACAAGTTAAGCGCTTGGTCTACGGTTTCAACTGCGTAAATATTGAATTTACCCGCTTCAACCGCATTAAGTATTTCGTCATCAAGCACTAAGTTAACTTGGTTTGATTTAGGAATGATAACGCCTTGCGAACCTGTTAAACCACGCATTTTACACAGTTTAAAAAAGCCTTCTATTTTTTCGTTTACACCACCAATGGCTTGTACATCACCATGTTGGTTTATAGAGCCTGTAAGCGCAATTGATTGGCTAATAGGTAGGCTTGTAATAGACGAAATAAGCGCACACAGCTCTGCTAAAGATGCGCTATCGCCATCTATGTAACCATAGCTTTGCTCAATGGCAATATTAGCGCTAAGCGTTAAGCTAAAGTGCTGCGCATATTTATTACCTAAATAACCGGTAAGCAACATAACACCTTTTGAGTGAATTGCTTTACCAAGCTCAGCTTCGCGTTCAACATCTATTACGCCATCGGCGCCAGCATAAACCGTTGCCGTAATACGCGCAGGGGTACCAAATGAGGTATCGCCAATGTGTAATACGGTTAAGCCATTTACTTTACCAATGGCTTGGCCGTCGGTTGCAATAAGTGTGTGACCTTCTTTTATATCACTGAGCATATTTTCGCTAATTTGGCCGGTACGGTATTGCTTGCCTTCAATGGCTTCGTCAATATGGTGCGCGTCAATAACGGCTAATTTGTCTTGTTTTGCGTAGTAACTGGCCTCTGCAATAAGTTCAAGTACATCAGCAAAACGCGCTGATAATTTATTTTGATGCTCAGCTTGGCGGTAACTAAATTTAAGTAAACGCACCATAGCAGCCTGCGTTGCAGTGCACTTTAATGTTTGCTCGCAATACTCGGTTACTTTAGTAATAAACTGGTATTGCAATTTATCGCTACTTGGCAAGTAGTAATCAAAGTCAGCTAATACTCTAAATAGCTCTGCAAATTCTTCATCGTACTCACCTATGGTGTAGTACAACTCGCGCGAACCTAATAAAATAATTTTAACATCAAGCGGTATAAGCTGCGGGCGAAGTGTAAAGCTCGTCCCTACTGTGCTGTCTTGATACGGTAAGTCGTTTTTAATTTGATGTGTTTTTAACGCGAGTTTTAAACCATCCCACACTTGTGGGTTTGCCATGATTTTTTCAGCGTCCATAATTAAATAGCCGCCATTAGCACGATGCAATGCACCAGCCTGAATTGAGCGATAACAGGTAATTAAAGAGCCTTGCGATGTTGAGTACTCAATTTTGCCAAATATATTGCCAAACGTTGGATTAGGCTCGTACACAACCGGTGCTGCGTCGTCCTCTTTAAACTCAACTAAAATGTTAGGTGCAAAAAAGTCGGTAAGCATGCCTTTGCGATCAAAGTCTTCTTTGCTTTCTTCACTTTCATCTTCGTCATCTAGCCATTCAAGTACCGCGTCTATAATTTCAACGCGTATATCTTTTAAATAGCGCAGTACACCAATATGCGTGGCATATTTATGTTCTAAGTCTTTTAAAAGTGGTTTAGTGGCTTGCTCTGCAGTCGACTTTTTAAGATTGCGTTGTTTTTCTTTTGATTCGCGTTTCCAACGTGGCAGCTCTATTAACGCTTCTATTAATGCATCTTCTAGCTTTTCAATTTTTTCAAAAAACTCTTCACGTAACGTTTCTTCAAGTTCGCCAAATTCGCTGTCGCTCAATTGTTTACCATCTACAAGTGGTGCAAACCCTACTGAATTTTTTTCTTCAACTAATGCAACGCTTTGCTCAAACGCCGCAATTTCTACTGCGGTAATAGCACTGTCGTAGGCATCGTTAAATTCACGATCGATTGATTTTTTCTTACGCTGATACGCTGGGTTATCAAATGCCGCAGGAAAGGTGTCGAGTACTTCATCTAAAAATGAATCTATATCGTCACTAAGTTGCTTGCTTTGACCTGGTTGCATAAACAGCGCAATAGGTTCTCTGTGGTCATCGTAATTGTTTACGTATAACCATTCGTTTGGCGTTGAGCGGTCTTTTGCGTGTTGTTTAAGTTTATCTTTAACAAGCGTAAAGCGCCCGTGAGCGGCCTCGCCCATTACATAAACGTTGTAACCCGGCAGTTCCATCCCTAATGAAAAATCTAAAGCACTTTGGGCGCGTTGTTGGCCTATAAACGTAAGTTGCTCTGGGTATGGATTGTTCATACACGTGTTTACGTGATTAGTAGAAATACTCGGTGCGAGTTTTGAAACAGATAGTGGCAGCAATTTTTTCGTCATTCTAACTTCTTTTTTTACCAGCATATTCGCTGGCCTTTGGGCGTATTAAGTGGCCCGCAGCCACTTAATACTTATATTTAAGGGTGCAGTGCCTTACGACTAAAATAGATTCCATCACATTCAATACACGGTGTAATTTGTGTAGCGTGATAAACATCGTAACTATGGGTGCAATTCTTACATACTAATGTGCCCATGGCTATCCATTCGCCTGCGTGATACACACCATTGTGCTTAAAATCTTGGCTAAGAGATTGCCACTCAAGTTGAGTTTTATCTTCTATGTGCGAAAGTTCAAACCAAAGAGACTCTTTAAGCTCTTGCCATGCAAGCGAATTATAGTGTGATTCGTTCTCTACTATATGTTCAATATCATTCTTTAAATAACTTTTGTAGAGCTCATATCTTTCTTGACTTAAATCTTTAAGCGCCTGCTCAGATTCAACAAACCCAGAAACCACATCTTTTAAACCATGTTCTTTCACATCTTTTATCCAATGGGTAAAACTGCTAAGCCATGTTTTGTAATCAGTCATTTTTTACTCCTTCAAAATTGCTGTTAAATCAGTCTGTAACTTATGTCTTTAGCTAACCACACTATAAAAAGGCAGGTTAACCTGCACTGAAAGTTACAATTTAATAAAAGCATGTTTTTGACGCTGTGAATAGTGTTTTATTTGGGGTATCCTAACGGCAATTTTTTATTAGTTTGCAAGAAGTCTGGAACCATAGATGCAAGAGCAATATAACCCGCAAGATATAGAGTCAAAAGTACAAAGCTACTGGGAAGAAAACCAGGTATTTAAAGTCACTGAAGATGAGAGCAAAGAAAAGTATTACTGCCTTTCTATGTTCCCTTATCCGAGTGGTCGACTGCATATGGGTCATGTGCGTAACTACACCATTGGTGATGTTGTTTCTCGTTTCCAGCGCCTGCAAGGCAAAAACGTAATGCAACCTATGGGTTGGGATGCGTTTGGTTTACCTGCAGAAAACGCTGCTATTAAAAACAAAACAGCACCAGCTAAGTGGACATACGAAAATATTGATTACATGCGTACCCAACTTAAGCAATTAGGTTTTGGTTATGACTGGGATCGCGAAATTGCGACATGTCATCCAGAATACTACAAGTGGGAGCAGTGGTTTTTCACTAAGCTTTACGAAAAAGGCCTAGTGTATAAAAAAATGTCGACAGTTAACTGGGATCCAGTGGATCAAACTGTACTCGCTAACGAGCAAGTTATTGACGGTCGTGGTTGGCGTTCAGGCGCTGTGGTTGAGCAAAAAGAAATTCCACAGTGGTTTATTAAAATTACCGACTACGCACAAGAGCTACTTGACGATTTAGACAAGTTAGAAGATTGGCCAGAGCAAGTTAAAACAATGCAGCGCAACTGGATTGGCCGCTCTGAAGGGTGTGATATTGAAT
Source organism: Pseudoalteromonas sp. NZS71 (assembly GCF_015864715.1). NCBI lineage: Bacteria > Pseudomonadati > Pseudomonadota > Gammaproteobacteria > Alteromonadales > Pseudoalteromonadaceae > Pseudoalteromonas > Pseudoalteromonas sp. NZS71. The sequence continues at coordinate 69,969 of NZ_JADYWS010000018.1, forward strand.
TTAAACGCACCGATAACGACGAAACATTTAGCGTATACACAACTCGTCCAGATACCTTTATGGGTGTTACGTATGTTGCTGTTGCTGGTGGTCACCATATTGCGCAAGAAGCCGCTAAAAATAGCGATGCTATTGCAATGTTTGTTGAAGAATGCAAAAACACCAAAGTTGCCGAAGCAGACATGGCAACAATGGAGAAAAAAGGCATAGCAACAGGCTTTTACGCCACTCACCCATTAACGGGCGAGCAAGTACCAATTTGGGTTGCTAACTTTGTATTAATGCATTATGGCTCAGGCGCTGTAATGGCAGTACCTGCACACGATCAACGCGACTTTGAGTTTGCAACAGCGTACGGCCTAGATATAAAACAAGTCATTGCGCCTGCTGAAGGTTCAGATCTTGAAGTAAACCTAAAAGAATCAGCATTTACCGATAAAGGCGTACTTGTAAATTCGGGTGAATTTAACGGCCTTGATTTTGAAGCTGGTTTTAAAGCGATTGCCGATAAATTAGAAGCACTCGGTGTTGGTGAGCGTAAAGTAAACTTCCGCCTGCGTGACTGGGGTGTGAGCCGTCAGCGCTATTGGGGTTCTCCAATTCCAATGCTTAGCGATGAAGATGGTAAAGAACTTGCTGCAACAGAAGATATGCTACCAGTTCGCTTACCAGAAGATGTGGTAATGAACGGTGTAACTTCACCACTTAAAGCAGACCCAGAGTGGGCTAAAACAACAGTAAATGGCGCACCTGCGTTTCACGAAACTGATACGTTTGACACCTTTATGGAATCGTCTTGGTATTACGCACGCTACTGTAGCCCACGCTACGACGAAGGCATGCTAGATCCAGCGGCTGCTAACTACTGGTTACCAGTAAACCAATACATTGGTGGTATTGAGCATGCAATTTTACATTTATTGTACTCACGCTTTTTCCATAAATTATTACGTGACTTTGGTTTAGTTAATTCAGACGAGCCGTTTGACCGCTTACTTTGTCAAGGTATGGTACTTGCTGAAACATTTTATCGTAAAGATGAAAAAGGCGGCGACATTTGGATTTCGCCAACTGATGTTAATACCGAAACCGACGAAAAAGGCCGCGTTACTAAAGCATGGCACAAGGAAGACGGCGAGCCGGTATTCTCATCAGGCATGAGCAAAATGTCTAAGTCTAAAAACAATGGTATAGACCCACAACATGTAATTGCCCAGTATGGTGCAGATACAGTGCGTTTATTCATGATGTTTACAGCACCACCAGAGCAAACGCTTGAATGGTCAGACTCAGGCGTTGAAGGCGCGCATCGTTTCTTAAAACGTGTATGGAAGTACGCGGTAGACGTTAAAACAGTAGGTTACCAAGCACTTGATAAATCAGCGCTAACTAATCCGCAAAAAGTACTACGTCGAGACTTACACAAAGCAATTGCTAAAGTGACTGATGATGTTGAACGTCGTCAAACCTTTAACACCGCTATTGCAGCTATTATGGAGCTTTCTAATAAGTTATTAAAAGCACCACTGAGCGACAAACAAGATGTAGCGATTGCTAACGAAGCACTTGAAGCATTAGTTATTATGCTTGCACCTATTACTCCGCATTTATCGCATGAGCTTTGGAAAGAGCTTGGTAAAAAAGGCGAAATTTTAGATGCTGCATGGCCAAAAGTTGACGAGTCTGCACTTGTTGAAGATGAAAAACTAATCATCGTACAAGTAAACGGCAAGCTTCGCGCTAAGTTAACAGTGGCAGCTGGTGCAACTCAAGAGCAAGTAGAAGCCCTTGCGTTTGCAGAATCTAACGTAACTAAATTTACTGATGGCTCAACCATTCGTAAAATCATTTACGTACCAGGCAAACTACTTAACGTGGTAGCTAACTAATATGGCTGCATTTAACGCCATTAAAAATGGACTAGCCTTAGTGCTAGTCTGTTTTTTGTTATCAAGCTGTGGCTTTCATTTAAAAAAAGCCTCTAGCCTGCCTGATAGCTTAAAACAGCTAACACTTGTAGGCGATGACGAAAAGTCGACTTTATTCACTGAGCTTAAAAAAGAACTTAAAGCGAGTAACGTAGAGTTAGTATCGTCAGCTAAAGATAAAGCCCAATTGTATTTACGCAAAGAAAGCATTGAACGCCAAACACTTTCGCTGTTTCAAAACGGCCAAGTTGCTGAATATGAGCTCGCTTATGGCGTATCGTATGTGGTTAAACGCCCAGGTGAAAAAGCGATAGAAAAACGTTTTGAGCTTTACCGTAATTACCAAGACGATCCGGATCATGCATTAGCAAAAGCAAAAGAGCTTGAGCTACTTATTAGCGAAATTCGTGAGCAAGCCAGTCGTCGTATTGTTAGAGAGCTGTCGCAACTATAATGCGCTGCTACGCTAATCAACTACCGAGTGAATTAAATAAAGGGCTAAAGCCCTTTTATTTAGTATTTGGAGAAGAGCCTTTTCAAGAAGCGCAGTGCGTACAACAAATTCGCGACAGTGCTAAGCAACAAGGTTTTGATGAAGTAATTAAGTTTACTTTAATGCAAGGATTCGATTGGCAAGAAATTATAGCCCAGTACCAAAGTATGTCGCTGTTTAGCGCCCGCACTATTATTGAGCTTGATTTAAACCAACAAAAGCCAGGCGTTATTGGCAGCAACACCTTTAAAAAAGTAGTTGAGCTGGTTAATCCCGATACTATTTTAATTGTTAAAGGCGCTAAAGCCAGCCAAGAAGTACAACGTGGAGCATGGTTTAAAGCTCTTGATAAGCAAGGTGTATTTGTACCTTGCTACCCGCTTACGGGCTCTCATGTAAAACGATGGCTTGATGAGCAATGCCAACGTTTATCACTTAATATGCAAAGCGACGCCAAAGTAAGCTTAATAAATGCCACCGAAGGCAACTTGTTAGCCTGTTTTCAGGAACTTGAGAAGCTCTCGCTACTGCACGGCAATGCATTAATTACTCAGCAATTAGTAATGCAAGGTCTGTTAAACCAAGCCAAGTTTGATATTTTTGATTTAAGCGATGCGCTATTAAATGGTCACGCCAAACAAGCTATAAAAGTATTAAACAAACTTGCCAGTGATAACACCGAAGTCGTGAGCATATTGTGGGCTATAACCAAAGAGCTTAATACACTTATAAGTGTGCAACTTGGTTTATTAAATGGCGAACCTATCGCTAATTTATTTAAACAAAAAGCAATTTGGAAAAACCAACAAGGTCCAGTTCAAAATGCTATTAACCGTTTAAACATGCACACACTAGAACAAATAAACAGTGATGTTGCGTTGTTTGATGCCAGTTACAAGCAAGGTAATTTAATTGCACCTTACCAAGCGCTTGCTCATATTTGTATTAAATTTTGCCAGCCGCTCAACATTCCTATGCCGTGCCACGCGGTTAATTAATAAATAGCTAATGGGTGTTAAATGATCGCAATTTTTGGTGGCACTTTCGACCCAGTCCATTTAGGCCATCTAAATATGGCGCAGCAATGCGTAAATGCGTTTAATTTAGATACGCTTTATTTTATGCCCTGTGCATTACCTGCACATAAAGCAGCTCCGGGTATTAGTACGAAGCACCGAATTAATATGCTCAACGCAGCTATTGCTCATTATCCTCATTTTGAACTCGATTTAAGAGAACTCAATCGAACCGGTCCATCGTATTCGTTGCTGAGTTTACAAGAACTTCGTAAAGAGCACCCCACTACACCTATTTTATTTTTAATTGGTATGGACTCATTTAACAACCTAGATAAGTGGTTTGAGTGGAAGGCAATAACGCAGCTTTGCCATATTGTGGTGTACCAGCGCCCTGCTCAACATTGCACTGTAACAGGTGAGCTCAAAAGCTATATGCAACGCGCAAATGCCGGCGAAGTAGCGGCACTTAAACACTCACTTGCAGGTAAACTTTATTTTTTACCGGGCGAAATGCTCGATGCGGCCTCAAGCACCATTCGCGAACAACTGAAAAAAAGTAATAAAAAGAATGAACTATTGCCCGATGCAGTGAGTCATTACATAGAAGTGCATCAGCTCTATCAAATTGATGCTTAAAAACTCCTAGCGTGTTAAAATGCGCGCCATTAAATTTTTAAATTGAGACAAAACCTTGGATTCAAAACAACTACTCGCCTTTGCTATGGACAAAATTGACGATATGAAAGCGCGTGACATCGTTCATATTGACGTTACTGGAACATCAGATATCACAGATTACATGGTAATTTGTTCTGGTACTTCTAAACGCCACGTACAGTCAATTGCCGATCACTTAGCAAAAGAAGCGCGTCATGCAGATTCAGAGCCATTAGGTTATGAAGGTGAAGGCGACGGCGAATGGGCACTGGTTGATTTAGGTGATGTGGTTGTACACGTGATGCAAAACGAAGCACGTAGCTATTACGATCTAGAAAAACTGTGGGGCTAAACGCTCACTCATTTTAGACAATGCTTGGAAGTAATACGTGAAAATACAAATGATTGCTGTTGGTACTAAAATGCCAGCATGGGTAGAAACGGGATTTGCAGAATATCAGCGCCGCTTCCCTAAAGATATGGCCCTAGAGTTAATTGAAATTCAAGCCGGAAAACGTGGTAAAAATGCAGATATAAAACGTATTTTACACATTGAAGGTGAAAAAACATTAGCGGCTATTCCAAAAGGCAATCGTATTGTAACGTTAGAGGTAACAGGGAAAGCGCTGGATACTCACCAACTTGCTAAAAATATGGAAAAATGGCAACTCGATGGCCGCGATGTAAGTTTACTTATTGGCGGACCTGAAGGACTTGCTCCAGAGTGCATTGCAGCTTCTGAGCAAAAATGGTCGTTATCTAATTTAACATTGCCGCACCCTTTGGTGCGTATAATTGTTGCAGAGAGCCTTTATCGAGGCTGGAGCTTAAATAACAACCATCCTTATCATCGCGAGTAACCCCTTGCCATGCTAAAACATAGACCCACTATTCGTGACCACTCCGCAGAAGCAAACTTATTTGCTAGGCGAGCATTCGTGGGTTTTGTTTTTGTATTAGGATTAGTCGCTGTACTACTTTCTAATCTTTATACTATTCAGGTAGAAGATCACCAAGACTACCAAACCCGCTCCAACGATAACCGCATTAAAGTTATTCCTATTGCACCCAACCGTGGTTTAATTTACGACCGTAACGGTGTGCTACTTGCTGAAAACAAACCTGTTTACAACCTTGAAGTCATCCCCGAAGAAGTAGACGACCTTGACGAATCGCTTGATAAAATAAGTAAAATAATTGCGATTACAGAGCAAGACAAACAAGACTTTTTAAAAGATATAAAACACACCCGTCGTTTTAAATCGCAAGTACTAAAAGCCCGCTTAGACGAAACAGAAGTGGCGAAATTTTCGGTTAATCAGCATAAATTTCCTGGTTTTAGTATTGAGGCACGTCTGGCTCGCTACTACCCATTTGGCGACACGCTAACGCATGCGCTTGGATATGTTGCCAAGCTTAATAGAAAAGAGCTAAACCAATTAGAACAAGAAGATCGTGCAACCAATTACCGTGCTACATATGATATTGGCAAGCTCGGATTAGAAAAATACTATGAAGAGACATTGCACGGTAAAGTGGGCTCACAACGGGTAGAAGTTAATAACCGTGGCCGTGTAATTCGCACTCTAAGCATGACCCAGCCACAACCTGGTAGCGATTTAGTACTTACCTTAGACATTGGCTTGCAACAAATTGCACAGCATGGGCTTAAAGATATGCGTGGCGCTGTTGTAGTTATGGATGCAAAAGATGGTGGCGTGCTGGCACTTTATTCAAACCCAAGTTATGACCCAAATTTATTTGTACACGGCATTAGCAGCAAAAATTATAAAGCGTTACTTAACCAAGACCGTCCGCTAATAAACCGCACTACGCAAGGTCGTTATGCGCCTGCCTCTACGGTAAAGCCCTTAATGGCTGTATTAGCGCTTGAAGAAAATATAGTAAATGAATCAACATCAATGTGGGATCCTGGTTTTTTTCAAATTCCAAATGTTGAACACAAATGGCGAGATTGGAAACGTTGGGGCCATGGTCATGTGGATGTATACAAGGCGATTGAAGAGTCGTGCGATACCTATTTTTACGATGCGGCTTATCGATTAGGCATTACTAAAATCAGTGATTTTATGGCCCGTTTTGGCTACGGCGATTTGTCAGGTATTGATATTCATGAAGAAACTACTGCTATTCTACCTTCAAAAGAATGGAAAGAAGGACGCTTTAAAGAGTCTTGGTGGCGTGGTGATACTATTTCGGTAGGTATTGGTCAAGGTTACTGGACTGCTACACCAATTCAAATTGCAAATGCGACTAACATATTAGTTAATCGTGGTATTAATCATCCACCTCATTTGGTGCAAGTAATAAAAAAAGATAGCGACATAACGCAAATTAACAACGAAGAAAAACCCCCTGTTATTTTAAAAGATCCACGCCATTGGCAAGTATCGTTAGATGCAATGCATAATACAGTTCAAAAAATATCAGGCACAGCGCACAAAGCATTTAAAGGCACTAACTACGACTCGGCTGGTAAAACGGGTACTGCACAGGTAGTTAGTATTGCCCAAGGTGAACGCTACGATGCAGAATCGCTTAAAGAGCGCCAGCGTGACAACACAATTTACGTAGGGTTTGCACCTTACAACGATCCTAAAATTGTGGTTTCTGTTGTATTAGAAAACAACCACGGTGGTATTCAAATTGCTCGCCAACTTATGGATTACTACTTTGCAGCCAATCCAGTTAATCTTGCAAGGAACGATACACCATGACCGCTTTGCACGATAAACGCTCTATTTGGATGCGTATGCATCTAGACCTACCACTGCTTATTGCATTACTCATAATGATGGCTGGTAGCATAATGGTTGTTTACAGCGCAAGCGGCCAAGACTCTTCAATGATGATTAGGCACATGACTCGTATGGGCGGTGCGGTTGTTGCTATGGTTGTTTTGGCCCAGTTTTCGCCTGCCACATTAAAGCGTTTAGTGATCCCACTTTATTGCGTTGGTTTATTAATGCTAGTGGGTGTACTTTTATTTGGCGTAAGCTCAAAAGGCGCACAGCGATGGCTCGATTTAGGGGTGACACGGTTTCAACCTGCAGAATTAATGAAGCTGGCAGTCCCCATGATGGTAGCTTGGTATATAGGGCGAAATCACTTACCTCCTCGGCCAATGCACTTAATTATTGGCTTTATGATTGTAATGCTCCCTACATTATTAATTAAAGAACAACCCGATTTAGGTACCGCTATACTTATTGCAAGTTCAGGTATATTTGTTTTGTTTTTGTCTGGATTAAGTTGGCGTTTAATCGGCTTTTTAAGCTCTATTGTAGCGCTTGCCGCATGGCCATTTTGGCACTACGGTATGCACGATTATCAAAAGCAGCGTGTACTCACCTTTTTAGACCCTGAGAGCGATCCGCTCGGTTCGGGTTATCATATTATTCAATCTAAAATTGCTATTGGCTCAGGCGGTATAGAAGGTAAAGGCTGGCTGCTTGGTACGCAATCGCAATTAGAATTTTTGCCAGAGCGCCACACCGACTTTATATTTTCGGTTTTAAGCGAAGAATTTGGTTTATTTGGCGTATGTGTTTTACTTAGTCTCTATTTATTTATTATTGGCCGTGGTTTATACATTGCTGTTAATGCACAAGATGCATTTGGTAAATTGCTCGCAGGCGCACTCACCCTCACCTTTTTTGTGTACGTATTTGTAAACATAGGCATGGTATCGGGTTTATTACCTGTTGTAGGCGTACCTTTACCACTGATTAGTTATGGTGGCACATCGATGGTAACGTTAATGGCAGGATTTGGCATTATTATGTCAATCGCGACAGATAAAAGGATGCTTTTAAAATAATGCGACACACTAATCAGCTTATATTTACTACATTATTAATTTTACTTTTAAGTGCTTGTAGCAGTGGCTCTGGTAGTCGCTATAGCATGCGCCACGATGCAGCACCACTTAGAGCCCCGACTACACTTGAGATGCAAGACGCTATAGTTACCGAAGTAACTAAAAGTGCCAGCGCTAGTCGCCCATATACAGTGCTTGGTAAAAGTTATTCGCCCATGCTTGATGAGACAGGCTTTAGTGATGAAGGCATTGCCTCTTGGTATGGTCGTAAATTTCATGGTTATCACACCTCAAATGGTGAAACGTACGATATGTTTGCCATGACCGCAGCGCATAAAACGCTGCCGCTACCTAGCTTTGTTAAAGTAACCAATACAGCAAATGGTAAATCGGTAATCGTTCGCGTGAACGACCGGGGCCCGTTTCATGACGATAGAGTGATTGACCTTTCGTACGCAGCCGCTTATAAGCTTGGCTACTACACTCATGGTACAGCAAAGGTTAAGCTAGAGGCCGTTACTCTTGCCGGCGCAACTGCGCGTCAAACCTATATTCAAGTAGCTGCAGGTAGTACACTTGCCAATATTGAAGCACTTGCCAGTACATTGCGAGATCAATACAAATTACCAACAAATATCGTTCAAAAAGACGACATTTACAGACTGCATTTAGGGCCAATAAAAGACACCCCTCATGCAGACGAAGTATTAAAAAAATTAAAACAAAATCAATTTCAAAACGCGTTCTTGCTTTACACTCAGTAAGACCTTTAGAATGGCGTAACGCGAATCTTTAACTTTAACCATTAATGAGTATGATGAAATCTATTAAACATAAAATCCTCAAAGGTGTATGCGGCCTAGTTTGTACAGCCGCCGTATTTTCAGCCAGCGCCCAAATTATTCCGGCACCACCTCAAGTTAATGCAAAAGGTTATTTTTTAGTCGACTTTACAACAGGTAAAGTTATTGCTGAAGGTGAAGCCGATACACAGCTAGCACCTGCAAGTTTAACTAAAATGATGACCAGTTATGTAATTGGTACTGAAATTAAAGCAGGTAATATTGCCACTACCGATATGGTAACGGTAAGCGAAAAAGCATGGGCTAAAAACTTTCCAGAATCTTCAAAGATGTTTATTGAAGTAGGTAAACAAATTAGCGTTGATCAGCTTAACCACGGTATTATTATCCAATCAGGCAATGATGCATGTGTTGCAATGGCTGAGCATATTGCTGGAAGCGAAAGCGCATTTGCTGATTTAATGAATGCCCATGCTGCTAAATTAGGTATGAGCAACAGCCACTTTATCAACAGCCACGGCCTTGATACTGACGAGCACTTCACAACGCCTCGCGATATGGCGACACTTGGTGCTGCACTTATTCGTGATGTGCCAGATGAATATGCACTTTATAAGCAAAAATCGTTTACTTATAACGGCATTAAGCAATATAACCGTAACTCATTATTGTGGGACGAAAGCTTAGATGTTGACGGTATTAAAACTGGTCATACATCAGAAGCTGGCTACAGCCTAGTTACCTCAGCAACTAAAAACGATATGCGTTTAATTGCTGTTGTTATGGGTACTACCAGCGAACGAGCTCGTAAAGTAGAAAGTAAAAAACTACTTAACTATGGTTTTCGTTTTTATGAAACAATTACTCCGTACAAAGCAGGCGATAGCTTTGCAGAACAACGTATTTGGATGGGTAACAAAGAAAATGTATCTTTAGGTATTTTAGAAGATACACCGATTACTATCCCACGTGGTCAGCATAAAAACCTTAAAGCTAACTTTGAGCTAGATAACACACTTGAAGCACCACTTGCTAAAGGTACTAAAGTCGGTACGTTATTCTTACAACTAGAGGGCGAAGATATTGCTCAATACCCACTAGTAACACTTGAAGAAGTGGAAGAAGGCAGCTTCTTTAGCAAAATTTATGATTACTTACGTTTACAGATCATGCAGTAATTTATAGCTCCCCTATTAACTAGGGTAACTAATTTAAACGTCTCCACTGTGAGGCGTTTTTTTTTGCTTGAAAAATGTTAGAATGTGCCCCATATAAGCAAGACTGCTAATTGCCTATCTGTATTAAGCTTCGAGCTTGCATAGAGTCCACACTTTTGTATGAGGAGTCACCGTCGTGGTTCAACCTGTTAAAGATACTAAATTTGATGAGTACCTAGAGTACCCTTGCCCATTTACATTCAGAATAATGGGTTTAGCTAATGTAAACTTAACTGATCAAATTTTAGCTAAGTTACAACCAATAGCACCTGGCGATTACGCCCCTAAAGTAAAACCAAGCAGCAAAGGTAATTACGAGTCAGTAAGCCTTGTAGCAACGGTTACTAGTGGCAAACACATTGAAGAAATTTACAACGTGATCAGCAATATTGATGACGTACGCCACATGCTTTAAGCCATAGTTGAGATTTGTTGTGAACGAAAACACTTTGATCGTACGCCAACTGGGTCGTCAGCGTTATATGCCAATTTGGCAAAAAATGCAGGACTTTACCGACACCCGTGATGAAAATACGCCAGATGAAATTTGGCTTGTAGAGCACGAGAGTGTATTCACCCAAGGTCAGGCTGGTAAGGACGAACACTTACTAGCTCCTGGCGACATTGAGGTGATTAAAGTTGACCGTGGCGGACAAGTAACTTATCACGGCCCTGGCCAGCAAATGATGTATGTATTATTTAATCTACGTCGTTTAAAGATTGGTGTACGTGAACTGGTTACATGGCTTGAAGAGTGCATTATTGAATCACTCGCCGAGTATGGTATTGAAGCTTATGCTAAAGCTGATGCACCCGGTGTTTACGTTAACGACAGCAAAATTGCATCCCTTGGGTTAAGGGTTCGTCGTGGTTGCTCGTTTCATGGCTTAGCATTAAATGTTAACATGGACCTAAGTCCATTTTTACGCATTAACCCATGTGGTTATGCGGGCATGAATATGGTGCAAACTAAAGAATTAGATGGTCCTCAAAACCTAGAAAGTGCAGGTGAAGGATTGGTGAAACACATGATCAAGAAGCTTAATGCAACACAGGTTAAGCATACTGAAGGGTTTGAAAACGAATGAATAAACCAGTCAAAATGGAACCAGGTGTAAAACTACGCGACGCAGAAAAAATGGCGTTGATCCCAGTAAAAGTTTTACCTACAGAAAAAACTGAAATGTTGCGTAAGCCAGAATGGTTAAAAATTCGCTTACCTAAATCAACCGTTCGCATTGACGGCATTAAAAAAGCGCTACGTAAGCATGGCTTACACTCGGTATGTGAAGAGGCTTCGTGCCCTAACCTGTCTGAATGTTTTAACCACGGTACAGCTACCTTTATGATTTTAGGTGCTATTTGTACTCGTCGTTGCCCATTTTGTGATGTTGCTCATGGTCGCCCATTAAAACCTGATGCCACTGAACCTGAAAAGCTAGCACTTACTATTAAAGATATGAAGCTAAGCTACGTTGTAATCACTTCAGTTGACCGTGATGATTTACGTGATGGTGGTGCACAGCATTTTGCCGATTGTATTCGCGAGATTCGTAAACATAATCCAACTATCACTATCGAAATTTTAGTACCTGATTTTCGTGGTCGTATGGACCGCGCACTAGAGATATTAATCGAGACGCCACCAGATGTGTTTAACCACAATCTTGAAACTGCGCCACGTTTATACAAACTAGCTCGTCCAGGTGCTGACTACAAATGGTCATTAGAATTACTACGTCGCTTTAAAGAAGCTCACCCAGAAGTAAAAACTAAATCAGGCCTAATGGTTGGTTTAGGTGAAGAAATTAGCGAAATTGAAGAAGTACTTCGCGATTTACGTGCACACAACGTTGACATGCTAACTGTAGGCCAATATCTACAACCTTCTAAGCATCACTTACCGGTTAAACGCTACGTGCCACCAGTAGAGTTTGACGGCTTAAAAGCGTATGCAGACGAAATTGGCTTTACTCACGCGGCTTCTGGCCCGTTCGTGCGTTCAAGCTACCATGCTGATCAACAAGCAGCGGGCAAAGAAGTAAAATAACCACTTTTATCAAAGAATAAAAAAAGCCGTTAATAATGCATAATTATTAACGGCTTTTTCATGCTAATTGATAAAATAGTTTACTGCGCTAACTTACCTCTTGTGATAGAAAAATCAGCAAACCTAACACGTTCTTCATCAACTCGAAGGCTGTCGGTTTCAACAATTGAGCGGTATATTCCCCACTTAGGACGAGCAAAATCATCATCATTAAAGCCGCGCCACATATCTATGTTTTGCTCGCTTATATTAAATATCTCTGCGTTGTCGCTTAAGCGCGTTAATGTCATATCAAGCTTACCACTTTCACTAAATGTAGCTTGTACAAATACCTCGACCCATTCATCTGTTATTAAAGACCAGTCGGTTTCAATTAAGTTTTTATCAAGACCCGTGCTGTTACCGTTTTCGTCAAAGCCTGCGCTATACCGCACTTGCAGTTGATTGCCTGTACTGTTTTTTTGCGCACCCGAGAGCGTAATAATAGGCTGATCGTCATTACCATTGGTGTTGTCGTTACTTTCGTTACGGGCTTTTATTTGAAAAAAATGGCTAAACTTACTCGTAAGCTCAAGCTCGCTACTTACTTTAAATTTCCAGCTGTATTGAAATGTCTCCCCCTCAAACGCCAGTGTTTCTTGTGGTGATTTATCGTAGGTTTTTATTTCGTTGCGTTGTCTGTCACTTGCACCTTTGTCTTTATCTTGGTCATCATCTCGGTGGGCTAAAAATACAAAATGGCTACCAATTATCGTATCGGTATCTTCGATAATATGGACAACACTTTCATGATTACCAGCGTATAAGTCTGGAGATTCAATTGACCCTTCGCCGAATGCATTTTCAATAAGTGTGTATGCGTCAAGTCCCGAATCTACGCCATCTGATTGCAATAACACGTGCGAGATGCTCTCAAAGCCATCAGCTTGAGTTATTGGTGCACCAACAATTGTTATGATAATTTGTGCGCCAGTACCATCTAAAGAGTTTACTGTTATTGTGTCTTGCAGTGTTTCATCTTCACTTAAAGATGTTATTGAAGCGTTTAAATCATCAAGTGTGTATGACCAATCTCCACCAGCATTTAAGCTAAAAAAACCATAGCTTGTAGCGCTATTTTCTTGTGCTATAAAAGCAGCCTCACCGGATTGTTGATCAGTAATGGTTAATGAGCCTGTTATTGCATCATTACTATCACTAATAACTTCGCCTCGGCTATTACCACCAATTATTGCAGGAGTTTGTAAAGTAATCGCTTCATTATTTTGCACCGTAGAATCAGAGCCAGAGCTGCCACAACCAACAACTAAACAAGATAGAAGTGCGGTTGTAATTACATTACACAGTTTAAGATTATATTTAGGCATTGTTAGCTTTATAGTTAATAGTAAGTTAATAAAATATAAACTTACCAATTAACTATGCAAATAACCACAACTCAATTACCAATTAACATGACCAATTTGATGGCAATCTATTTAAAATTATAAAAGCTATGTTTTTTCAGTGTGATACAAACAATTATTCCTATAGAACGTTTATTTATATATGTTTTAAAATAAAATTAGGTTAAAGCTGAGTTACTTGAGATAATTAGTACTGACATAATTATTTAGGTTCATTATGAAACTATTAGTTCGTAACTTGTCTCGTGCTACCACTGAGCATGAGCTTCGTACTTTATTTGCAGAGCACGGTAAAGTGACTACCTGCAACTTGGTACTTGATAAAGAAACTGGCCAATCTAAAGGCTTTGCCTTTTTAGAAATGCCAAACGACATAGAAAGTAAAAGCGCCATTAAAGCACTTAACCAATCTACTGTTGATAAAAGTAAGATCCGCGTAAAGCTTGCAGACGCATAAAGCTAACTGCAACTTATACTAAAAAACCAGCTAATGCTGGTTTTTTGCTTTTAGTGCCAAGTATTGTATTTAAGCTTTATATTTAGCTAAAAAAACTAAGCGGTTATTAAGCCGCTTTTTTTATACTTATAGTGCCCAATATTATAAAAGAAGCAGACAGCACAAAAAATGTCTCCTGCTCAGCTAATATTGCAGCAGCAAAAAATGCAATGCCACTAGCTATAAATAAATACCCACTTTTTTTACATTGGCTCATTATGTGCTCCTTTAGGTTGTTCGTTATTTATACACCTTATAAAATCAATCTGCAATTGAATGAAAAGTTCTCTATAAAAATTCGACATCGCTGCGGTGCTTCCTTTATATTGAAAGCCTAATTAAATAACAATATGAAGACTATGGCATCTACTCTTTTAAAAAGCGCTAGCCTAAGCCTGCTAGTTGCACTCTTTGGCTGCTCAGAGCCCGCAAGCCAACAAACCCCATTAGAAAATACAGCAGGTGTAAGCCTTAGCAATATTAAACAGCATATTAAAACGCTAGCCTCTGATGACTTTCAAGGCCGAGGCCCGCTTACTCATGGCGAAGTGAAAACAGTAGGCTACTTAAGCGAGCAATATAAAGCGCTGGGTTTAACCGGTGCTTATAAAGGTAAATACTTACAGCCTGTAAAAATGGCAATGGTGACAGCTAATCAGGACATGCAGTTAAAGGTAGGTGATTTGAGCTTTGAATCAGGCAAAGACTTTACCGCACGTACCGAGCAACTTCAGCCATTAATTGATGTAAGAAGCTCTGACGTTGTATTTGCGGGCTACGGTATTAATGCGCCAGAATATAGCTGGAATGACTATAAAAATATTGATGTAACTGGTAAAACAGTAGTTGTGCTAGTTAACGATCCAGGCTTTGCTACTCAAAACGATGCCCTTTTTACTGGCAATGCAATGACCTACTACGGTCGCTGGACTTATAAATATGAAGAAGCCGCTCGCCAAGGTGCAAAGGCTGTATTTATTGTTCATGAAACAGCACCTGCGGCATACCCTTGGGGCGTAGTTGAAAGTTCAAACACCGGCACCAAATACACGTTAATGGATAACAATTTAAACGCGTCTAAATTACCGGTTATGGGCTGGCTAACACTTGATGCGACTGAGAAAATGTTTAACGCCGCAAAGCTTAACTATCAAGATTTAAAACAAGCAGCATTAAATGATGACTTTAAAGCGACGCCACTTAACTTAAAAGCAAACCTTGCCTTTAAAAACGAAGTATCCCATGCAAAATCGCATAACGTAGTTGCACAAATTACAGGTAGCGAATCACCTGACGAATACGTTGTTATTAGCGCCCACTGGGACCACTTTGGTACTAAACAAACCGATACTGGCCCTAAGATTTATAACGGCGCAGTAGATAACGCTTCAGGCACTGCAGCCACGCTTGAAATAGCACGCATCATGAACAAAATGAACAAGCAAAAACCATTTAAACGCTCAATTATTTTTGCTAACTTTACAGCAGAAGAAACGGGGTTAATTGGTTCTGAAGAATTTGCATCGGGTGCGGTTGTACCTACAAAACAAATGGTCGGTCTATTAAATATTGATGGCATGAACGTGCTTGATGGCACTGACTACATTTTACAATACGGTAAAGATTTATCGACAATGGAAAGCTATTTAGCAAAGGCTGCAAAATCACAAGGCCGTGTTGTTAAAATGGATCCTCGAGCGCAAAATGGCTTATTTTTTAGATCAGATCATTTCTCACTTTCTAAGCAAGGCGTCCCTAGTTTATTATTTATGAGCCTGGGCGATACCGATCCTGAGTACATTGCGCATAAGTACCATAAAGAAGCAGACGACTACTCAGCTGATTGGTCGTTAGGTGGTGTTAAGCAAGATATAGATCTTATTGTTGATATAGCCACTCAACTTGCAAACAATGGCGATTGGCCAAAGTGGACGAGCGAGTCTGACTTTAAAGCCAAACGCGCGCAAGATAAGCAATAAATAACTATTAATAGTTATGTAATATAAAAATCCTCCTACTTGGAGGATTTTTGTTTTAAACGAGCCCGCATTAATAGCGTTTCGGCCTTTGCTCCTAAATAAACATAAATAGCTAGTGCAATTAAAAGCCCCACTACTGCAAGCATCATCGCTATTGCAGGCATTAAATATTCCGATTGCCCCAGCGCCGCTTTAAACATAGTTAACAACGCCTCAATTGATATAGCAATCAACACAGTAGATATAAACCGTGTAATAGTGCGCCGCGTAGACGAGTGCCTAAAAATATCCTTATGCATAAGGATTTCTTCTTCGAGTATTGTTTTACCTAAATCGAATACTGCTAATGCCAAGGTGATGTAAATAATGATACTAAAGGGTTCAAGTGGATCTGATGAGGTATCTACATGGGTTAATAGCGCGTATATATCATTAAAAACGATATTCAGTAAAAATAATACTAAGCAAAATAAGCACGCCACAATAATACCGTAACCCGCTTTAAAGTAAGGCGACATATTAGCGCGCGCAGTATCACCCATTACAAACTCAATAAGCTGCGTTAAGCTCACATCGACAACCAAGTAATGTTGATTATTAATTGGTTTTTTTAGTTCTTTAATCGCCGATATACATAAATGGTTAGTCGCTATAGAAATGTAGGGATCAGTAAAGCACACTCTATCACTTGTTTTAGCGTTCAAAAAATAGGGTCGCTCGCTTAAGTCTTGTTGATTACCACTTTCACCTAGTTTTTTGCTATATGCCCGTTTAAAGCAGACATTATTACCCTGCTGCAAACCTTCTGCATTTAAACAATATTGTAATTCTAAAAATGGGTACTGCTTAATCAGGTAGCGGGTATCACGCTCTTTAGTTAACCCATCCTCAATACTCATCAAAATAGATTCAAGTAAGCTGTGTATTACATGCTCATATTCGTGGTAGCGCTCAACACTACTGATATAACTCATTCGCGCCATTTTAAATACTCATTAACCTAAGTTATAAATAGATTTGCAAGTTTAAAACCAATAATAAAATAACTTAACAATCAGCAATTTAATGATATTCAAACTCGAGTTTTGCACTACTTTGGTGACTAAAAAGTAATATATTAAATTAAATGCACAAAAAAGCAGCTAAGTATTAATTACTTAGCTGCTTTGTGAGTATGACTGGTAAGGCTTTACGACTAACTTAAATATAGAGCCTGTTACTGAACCTTCGAAAACTCTTCTTTAGATAATTCGCCATTTCCATCTGCATCTAATTGATCAAAAAGCTGTACTAGTTGCGAGTTTACTTGGGCTTCTGTTTTACTAATTACGCCGTCGCCATCAGTATCAAAAGAATCAAAATCTACCGCAGCAAACGCCGCTGAAGAAGAAGCAAGGGCTACAAGTGGTAGGGCGTGTTGATCTTTGGCGGGTGAATTTGCAGCAGTATGTTTGGTTTTTAGGCAAGGCAGAGCCTATGTAGTGTGGTTATTCCCCATAAATAGGCGATAACGCAGCATAAATACCAAACATGCGCTGCCCTTTGGGTTCTTTCTAGGGACGATTAACTCTTTGTTGCTCGGTTTTTACTTAGCCCACTAGGTTACAAACCTCGCGCCGCGATTTAATCTCCCCTAGATTGAACAAATTTCAATCCACAAAGATCAATACGCCCTAAAGTTTTGTGTAGTGTTTTCATAATCGTTTCCTTAGGCTTTGAGCCTGATTAGGGGTGACCTGATTAGAGGTAAGAAGTCCTTTTCAAAGATCCTTTAGGAGTAAAGTGTTTATAAATTAATATTCAAAAAAATCATTTTCTGTCGGACCACCGCTACTTTGAACATTCAGCTCGTCAAATTGCTCTATCACTTGCGCCGATTCCTCAGAGCGACTAATTGAAGCGTTGTCGTCTGCGTCGAGTGTTTCAAAGTCTGTGTTTGCAAATACTACTGACGAAGAAACAATAGCCATAAGTACAAATGTTGATTATAGCTTTTTCATAATTTAATCCTTCAATAGTATGCGGTGTCCCAAATAAATTTGCTCTATAGTGCTCTCTAGTCACTTCCTGGTTATTCTTTTTAGTAGGCTCCCTTGCCTACTTAGGTTGTCTTTGGCAACTCAGAATTTAGATAACATTACAGAGCATTAACTGCTTAAGGCTTTAATTTTAGGCCTTAGAAAACTCATCTTCAGATAGCTCACCATCTTGGTTTGTATCGAGTTCTTCAAACTTGCTTAAAAGCTCAGCATCCACTGATGCTTCGGCTTGGCTGATTGCGCCATTACCATCTACGTCTAGCGTATCAAAATCTGTTGCTGCAAAAGCCGCTGATGAAGAAGCTAGCGCCATTAGTACTAGTGTTGATTGAAATGTTTTCATAATAGTATTCCTTCATTGGGTTGTTGCGACTAAGGCCTTTGGCTTTCATCACGTTTTGCTTAATACACTCTAGGTATAACAACTTCGGTGCCACTTTTTATTTATTATTTAAAAACAATGAGTTAAACGACATAAAACGAGAGAAGCTTAATTTGGGGAGGTCTTATTGTTGCTATTTAGCAACAGCCATTTAACTAAAAACAATAAGCCATTATAAATCAATTAGTTAAATTTAATTAAAAAGACACACTTTTGCTAAAAAGCCAATAAGGGGGGCGTTTGGGTTAGTCTTCAAAATAAACTGAATATGAACATGGAAGTAGCATAGGATTTATTCGCGGCTATTAAAAAATTAATTCATTTATAATTAGTCAGTTACATTATTTTTGAGATTTATTATAAAAATTTTTAAAGGATATTTTGAAATTAACTGTTTTGTTGCCAAATGGCGAATTACTCAGAAAGAATGTGATATATGAGCTAAGTTATAGCATTGAGTTCATAACTTAATGCACCGTAAAATATAGGTTCGCTTGAGTTAAGCAAACCTATATCGTGTTCCAGCTATCTGCAAATGTGCCGCTATTAGGGCGTGTTGATCTTTGGTGGGTGAATTTGCAGCAGTATGTTTGGTTTTTAGGCAAGGCAGAGCCTATGTAGTGTGGTTATTCCCCATAAATAGGCGATAACGCAGCATAAATACCAAACATGCACTGCCCTTTGGGTTCTTTCTAGGGACGATCAACTCTTTGTTGCTCGGTTTTTACTTAGCCCACTAGGTTACAAACCTCGCGCCGCGATTTAATCGCCCCTAGTTTGAACAAATTTCAATCCACAAAGATCAACACGCCCTAGTGGGAGGTAAAGTATATAGATTTGAACTACTTCCACCCTTGTAGCCACTTTTGGTTATCTTTTAAATCTCGCCAACTAATTGGATATTGATTTTTTGACATAACAGCCTCGGTAATACACTCAATTACATTGCCATCTTCATCAAATTCTACCTCAACAATAATGAAGTGTTTTTCTTTATTTATAGAAGGTGTTGCGGTCCATTTACTATTCAATAATTTTTTAGGGTTTAATTTATTCATTTAATATAGCGACTCTTACTCGTAACTTTTATAAGGCAACTATACGACCCCAACACCTACTTAGTTCAGGTTACTGAGCAACTAGCTTGCCCTTATACATTTGCATTTGGCAATGAAAGTCATACTCACCGGCTTCAAGCGCGGGTAGTTTAACTGTATTGCCATCACCCATTGCCAGAGTTTTACTTATATCAAGCTGTGGAAATACCACTGTTTCGGCGCACGGCGCGCTGTCTTTTCTATCAAAGGTAAGTACAACCTCTTTGTTGGCTGCCACTTTAATGTGTCCTGGCTTATAAACACCGTTATCAACGACTATCGTTACTTTGTTGTCATCACTTTGTGTTTGCTCTGGTTTGTATAGCCAAAACCAATAAATAATTGCGGCTATTAACAGTGCACCACCTATATTAATCATCAACATAATGTACTCCTTAGCTTAAATTACGATTTATTTGGTTTGAAAAAACGTAAGCGATTAGCGTTACTTACCACTGTAAGCGATGAAAGTGCCATAGCTGCACCGGCAACAACAGGGTTAAGTAGTATTCCAAAAAATGGATACAACACGCCGGCTGCAATCGGAATACCCGCCACGTTATAAATAAAGGCACCAAATAGGTTCTGTTTAATATTTGAAATAGTTGCATTACTCACTGCAATTGCATCAGCAAGGCCATGTAACGAACCACGCATTAAGGTAATGTCTGCACTTTCTATTGCAACATCGGTACCAGTGCCAATTGCAAACCCTACATCTGCTTGCGCAAGTGCGGGGGCATCGTTAATACCGTCACCTGTCATACCCACTATTTCACCGTTTGCTTGGCGTTTTGTTACTTCGTTTACTTTATCATCGGGCATTACTTCTGCAATAAAGTCATCAATACCAACTTGTTTAGCAACGGCTTGTGCAGTGACTTTGTTGTCACCTGTTAGCATAACTAGGTGGATACCTTTATCTTGCAAGCGTTTAATAGCTTCAACTGAATCCTCTTTAATAGGATCTGCTACTGCAATAATAGCTTGAAGCTTATTATTACTTGCAAAATACATGGGCGTTTTAGCATCACTGGCAAGTGTTTGAGCTTGCTCGGTTGCATCATCAACGGCTACATCGTATTTATCCATTAGCGCTTTATTGCCAAACAACAATGTTTGCCCGTCAACACTGCCAGTTACACCTTTACCTGTAATGGCATCAAAGTCGGCTACTTTACTTAAAGCTAAGCCCTGCTTTTTAGCGTATGCCGTAATTGCTTCTGCCAGTGGATGCTCTGAGCTACTTTCAAGGCTTGCAACAAGTTGCATTACTGTATTTTCATCACTGTTATTAAACGTAACTACATCGGTAACTTGCGGTGTGCCTTGAGTAATAGTGCCTGTTTTATCTAAAATCATGGTGGTAATTTTAGATGTTGTTTGCAGCGACTCACCATTTCGAATTAATATTCCTGACTCTGCGGCTTTACCAATACCCACCATAACCGACATAGGGGTTGCGAGTCCTAGCGCACAAGGACAAGCAATAATAAGTACAGTGGTTACCGCAACAACGGCATAGGCAATTGATGGCTCAGGTCCAAAGTTTAACCATGCAAGGCCCGCAAGTACTGCAATAATCATAACTGTTGGTACAAATATTCCTGATATAACATCAGCTAAGCGCCCTATTGATGGCTTAGAGTTTTGTGCACGCTTTACCATATTGATAATATTGGCAAGTGTGGTTTCGCTACCAATGTGCGTGGCTTTAAATAATAAAGTGCCACTTTTGTTAATACTTCCGGCAACAACTTTATCGCCCGTTTTTTTGCGGACGGCCATTGGCTCACCAGTAAGCATTGACTCATCAACCGTACTGCTGCCTTCAATAACATCGCCATCCACAGGGATTTTTTCACCCGGGCGTACGCGTACTTCATCATTTTTTACCACATCACTAATGTCGATGTCTTGCTCTTGCCCATCGCGAATTACGCGTGCAGTTTTTGGTTGCAGGCCAATTAAGCGTTTAATTGCTTGTGAGGTGCGCCCACGTGCTTTTACTTCAAAAGCGAGCCCTAAACTAATTAAACCGATGATCATCGATGACGCTTCAAAATATACGTGTCTTGCGACTTGTGGTAATAAGTTTGGTGCTATTACCACAAACATTGAATACAACCACGCAGTACCTGTACCAAGCGCTATTAATGTATCCATATTGGCAGCATGGTTTTTGAATGCCTGCCATGCACCGTTGTAAAATTGTTTACCTGATATAGCCATAACCACAAGCGTGACTATACCCACTAAAAACCATGCTATTCGTTGTGTGTCGGTGGTCACACTCATGTCAAAAATAAGCCCGTATATCATTAACGGTGCACCGACCCCTAACGCTAATATCATATTACGCATTAGCTTTTTGTAATGTGCCTCGTCCGACTTTGCTTTTTCATCAAGTGCATCTTGATCAGACTCGTTACTCATTGGCTTAGCTGAATAACCAATGTTTTCGACTGCTTTAATAAGCGTGCTTTCGCGGGCTTTACCTTCTACACGGACAGTACGCTCAGCAAAGTTCATTTCCACGTTTTGCGCGCCTTGCACGCTATTAAGGGCTTTTTCAATTTTAGCCACACAACTGCCGCAATTAGCGCCTTCAATAATAAAGTTTTGCGCGGTGTCTTTTGTATTAGTCGTCATTACGCTGCTCCTTATTTGCAGAATCGTTTATTGGATCAACAAAAGATTCTATTAAACTACACACGTCACTGGCATTTGCACCATCGGCTGATGTATCCCATTGCTCCAGAGCTGCATGCATTCTGTTTCGTAATTTTAATGTTTCTTGAAATAGTGCTTCGGTTTCTTCTAGGCGTTTAGTAATGAGTTTACGCGTTAACGGACAAGGACAATTCCCCTGCTCTGACTCGCCTATAATGTGTTGAATATCTTTGAGTGAAAAACCAAGTTGACGAGAGCTAATAATAAACTTTAAACGCTGCTGGTCTTGCTTTGTATACTCTTGATAGCCATTTTCTTCACTGCGTATTGGATAAAGTAACCCAACACGTGTGTAATGACGAACAGTATCGGCAGTCACGCCCATTAACTTGGCGAGTTGTTTAACATACATAATTTAGCTCCGTCGTGTTTCAGTAGCTTCATAATAAACCTAGGTGCAACACATAGGTCAATGACTATTTTAAAACTAATAAAATAATACCAATTCGCTTAATTAAGTAACCAATTTAAGACAAGAAAATAGTGTTGATAACAAGGCAAAGGTTTCGTTATTTAGTTGCTATCACTAATTGCTTCTGCATCCATGCATTCGTATATCAGAAATTTTTTAACGCTGTTAACGCAGAATTTAATCCCTCAAATTGATTAAGTATTGTTGCTCATTGATATAATGACACAAACATAATTAACTTAAGCTGATATCGGGCGTGTATTATCTGGAGGGGGTGTAATTCAGGAGAGAAGCGCCTAAGTAAGGCGCGTATTAATCTAAGGGCGTGTTGATCATTGGTGGTTTAATTTACAGCAGACTGTTTGGTCTTTAGGCAAGGCAGAGCCTATGTAGTGTGGTTATTCCCCATAAATAGGCGATAACGCAGCATAAATACCAAACATGCGCTGCCCTAGTTTGATTCGCTACGGCTTTGCTCTAATTCGTCGCTTAGTTGCTGCGCTAAAGTTTGTATTTTAGGCATAGCATCTTTCATTAAGCTTTGTGACATTTGCATAGACTCTTGCATTACAACAGGCATTTTTTCAAGTATTTTTTGCCCTGTATCTGTTTTATAAAACGCTAACATATCGGCAATTTCTTGCTCACTAAAATGTTTGTCGTACACGCTAATCATCATCGGCTGCATTTTGGCCCAGCTCATTTCGGTTTTTAATACCGTCGTCATGTCGCTGTAGTACTTATCAAAAATTGCCTGTTCAGAAGGCTTAACGCCCATTTGGTCTGACATGCCTTTCATCATACCTTCAACCTGGCCGTACATAGAGTCAACCATTGAATCTAAATTCATTACACTAATAAGTTCATCTATTTTTTGCTGCTTAATATTTTGTTCAGCATACAAACTACTAGAAAAAATCAGTAATGATAAAAGTAGTACCTTACCCATAATAATATCCTTTCATATAAATAATCGTTTTATAGTTACATTATTAATTAGTCTTGTAAAGGGTACAAGCAGTCACTAAAAAGGCCGAATAAAATGAATTTATTCGGCCTTTTATAAATATATTTTTATGTTAATCGTCTTCTACATTATCTAGGCCTTTAGTGCCTTCTTTGGCTTTTAGCTTATGATGAATAGCTGACTTTATTAGCATGTAGCCACTAATCGGTGCCGTAATTAGTAAAAATATAGTAATGAGTATTTCTTTAACACTTAGGCCATGCCCTGAATTTGCAAAATAAACCATAGCTGCAATTAGCATACTTGCCATACCCAACGTTGTTGCTTTAGTTGGCCCATGCAAACGCATAAAAAAGTCAGGTAGTTTAACTAAGCCTATTGAGCCAATTAAAATAAACGTACCACCAAATAACAATAATATTGATACAACCCATTCGCTGATCATGTTTTCACCTTATTCAATTATATCGCCACGTAGTAAATACTTACACACTGCAACTGTACTTATGAAACCTAGCATGGCAATAAGCAGTGCAGCTTCAAAATAAAGCCCTGTATCCATACTAATGCTATATAAAATAATCAGTGCAATGACGTTAATGTACATTGTATCGAGCGCTAAAACACGATCAGGCACTGATGGACCAATGATCAATCGCCATAAATTAAGCAATAATGATAAGCCAATCATCGAAAAAACAATGAGTAATACGGTGTCTAACATTGAAATATCTCCTTTAGTGGAGCTTCGTAGCGTTGTTTTATTTGTTTGATAAGTGCTTCTTCATCTTTAAGGTCAAGCACATGTATTAATAAGTAGCGTTGTGTTGGCTCTTCACCCTCAGGTAACGATTCAGCAATTGGGTAAACCTCTGCACTCACTGTACCGGGTGTAAGCGATACACTACTGGCCAATATGGTAATTGGCATATCATGAGTTAAATCTATCGGTACTTTTATAAATGCCGGACGCAAATTTTTAGATGGCCCAAGTATAAGTAAAGCCACTTGTAAATTTGCTACGACAATATCGTACAGCACAATAAGCAACTGCTTAAGAGCCAAGCCCGGCTTTAAAATTAGTGGCTGAGGCTCGCGAAGCGAAAAACTTAATATTGGGATAAGTATTGCAAAAATAGTCGCTAATACTAAGTGCCCTACCGACACGCTATTATTTAACAATAGCCAAACCATAAACAAAAATAAGCTACGAAATGGCGTTGGTAACCAACGAAAACGGGCTTGTAATCTCATCACATGCCTCCTTTAAGTACAGCATTAATACCGCCGCTTATATCATGTAACTGAGTAGCAGCACCTAGCATGTATTCACTTATTGGTCCGCCAAAAATAACGAGCAATGGCGAACACGCAAGTAAACCTATAATTACAATTACCTGCAACGGGTGTGCATTTGCACAATCTGCGTTTTCGCTATTTTTACTTTTATGCTCCCAAAACAAGGTCGTGCCAGCACGCGAAAGCGCTACCAATAACGCAAAGCTTGTTACTAAATATACAGGCCAAAATAGTAAAGCTTGCTCACTATTTAATGTGGCTTTAAGTATCCAAATTTTACCTACAAAGCCTGATAGTGGCGGCATACCAACTACAGTTAATGCCGCAACAATAAAGCACACACCTAATAAAAATGGTTGTTTAACAGAGCGACCCGCTACTAGCCTATCACCAACTTTACCGCGCTGGATTGAAACTAAGTCTGCTAGTAAAAACAGTGCAGCACTAACAAGTGTTGAATGCACTAAATAATATAAAAGTGCAGCAGTGGCATTTACATTTTGCAATGCAATTAGCGCAACTAACGTACCTACCGATACTAATACTAAGTTAGAGGTGAGTTTACGTAAGTCTTGCGCTGCCATAACACCAATGGCACCCACTATAATGGTGGCAATTGCTAAGCCCCAAAGCCAAGGCTGCGCCATATGTTCAAGCGCTCCTGCTTGTTCGCCAAATATCACCGTGTAAACACGAAGCATGGCGTAAACGCCTACTTTGGTCATAATCGCAAACAATGCAGCAACCACAGGTTTAGCGCTTGAATACGTATTTGGAAGCCATAAATGCAGAGGTAATAGTGCGGCCTTTAAAGCAAATACAATTAATAGTAATAAACCACCTGCTTTTGCTAGGTATACATCATCTCCCGAAAGCTGTGATACTTTTTGCGCCATATCTGCAATATTAAGCGTACCAAGTACACCGTACAAAATACCCAAACCGATTAAAAATACGCTTGAGCCAACTAAATTTAATATTACATATTGCAGTGCCGCACGAGTGTTTTGTTTATCACCTGCGTGCATTAACAGTGCATATGATGCAATCAGTAACACTTCAAAAAATACAAATAGGTTAAATAAATCGCCAGTTAAAAACGCGCCATTTACACCCAATATTAAAAAATGAACAAGTGGATGATAAAAGCTGCCCTTTTCATCATCGCCAGCACTACCATATAAAATAGCGCCCAAACCTAAAAGTGAAGTTAACGTAACCAATAAGGTAGATAGCATATCAGCGACTAAGACTATCCCAAATGGTGCAGACCAATTACCAATAGCGTAAACATTAATACCCGTATTATTAATATGTACAAGTAAAAGCACACTAATGGCAAAAGTAGCTATTGCCATTACAATTGAAACTAAGCGGCGAATTTTGACGCTTTTACCACATGGCGGCAGCAATAAAATAACTGCCGTCAACATAGGTAATAAAATAGGTAGCGAAGCTAAATGTTGGATCATTTTTGCTCCTTATTATCTGCAGAGGTGTTAGGCACATAACCATCAACATGGTCACTACCTAAATCGGCGCGCCCACGTATTGCCAAAATAACCACAAATGCGGTCATCGCAAAACCAATCACTATTGCAGTTAGTACTAATGCTTGAGGTAGAGGATCGGCGTATTCTGTGCCAGTACCAAGTACTACCGCTTTATTAATAGTAAGGCGACCTGCTGAAAACAAAAATAAGTTAACAGCGTATGAAATCATAGTAAGCCCAAGTACTACAGGGAACGTACGAGCTCTTAGCAGTAAAAACACACCGCAACTGACCAATACTCCAACGCAAGATGCGTACAATAATTCCATTAAATATTTACCTCTTTTTTCTGGGTATCTGCTGTCATATTACCTAAGCTTGCTAAAATCATTAACGTAGCGCCTACAACAGTTAAGTAAACACCTAGGTCAAATGCAATCGCGCTGGCAAGCTCTGTTTTACCGACAAACGGAATATCAAAGTAGTCAAACCAAGTTGTTAAAAATGGCTTATCGAAGAACCAACTACCCACACCTGTAAACAAAGAAATACCAATGCCTGAAGCTATAATTTTGCGATAATTAACATCAAAGCGTTCGTTTATCCATGCTGTACCATGCGCCATGTATTGCAAAATAAACGCGATTGACGTTACCAGTCCTGCAATAAAGCCACCACCAGGTAAGTTATGTCCACGTAAGAAAATATATGCAGAAACTAATAACGCAAGCGGTAATAAACTTTGTGAAATACTCGCCAGTAATATTGGATGACGTTCTTTAGCCCATGGGCGCCCTTCGCTGTCGCTCGCTGGCATAAATAATGGGATTCGAGAAAGTACTTTAAATATACCTAATGCGGCAATGCCTAATACGGTAATTTCACCAAGCGTATCAAAGCCCCTAAAGTCGACTAAAATAACGTTAACTACGTTAGTACCACCGCCACCAATTTTAGCGTTAGCAATAAAGAAGTCTGAGATTGAATCTAGCGGGCGTGTAAGTAATGCATAACAAATACTCGCTATCACTACACCTAGTGTAGAGGCTATTGCTAAGTCTCGAAGTACGCGTAATGAACTTGATTCTTTTGGCGTATGCTGAGGCAAGAAAAACAATGCCAGCATAAGTAAAATAATAGTAACAACCTCAACAGTTAGCTGCGTAAGCGCTAAATCTGGAGCAGAAAAGCGTGTAAATACAACCGACACCATTAATCCTACAATTGAGAGCATTAATAGCGACACCATGCGAGAGCGATGCCAAATAACGGTAGCAAGAGCACCAATAATCAATAAGCCTGCACCAATTGCATTGTGCACATCAACAGGGGTAAGTGGCATGCTTCCGGCAAGTTGTTGCATTTCAAATAATGGCCAACCCGCACACAGTAATACCACCGCTAACATAATTACAAGGTAGCGCTGCAGCGATCCATTTTCTGTACTGCTTACCTTTGACTGACACCAAGCAATAACGCTTAATATCACACGTTCAAACGTTTTTTTAGCGTTTAAAGGTGGTAACGATGCTTGAAATTGAAATAGATATTTACGATTAATATAAATAAATAAGCCGCCAGCAATCGCCATCGCACTCATTAGTAGAGGCAAGTTAAACCCATGCCAGATAGCCAATTCGTACACTGGCATTTCTTTTCCAAGTACAGCTAAAGACGCCGCAGATAAAATGCCATCAATTGTAAAGTGCGGGAACATACCCACTAACAAACAAATCACAACGAGTATTTCTATTGGTACACGCATATAGCGCGGTGGCTCATGCGGCGTACGAGGTAAATCAATTGGTTCACCATTAAAAAACACGTCATGAATAAAGCGTGCTGAGTACGCAACAGCTAATGCACCTGCAACAGTTGCCAGTACTGGAATTAACCACGACATAGAACCAAGCACTTGCTGGTGTAGCGTTTCTGCAAAAAACATTTCTTTAGACAAGAAGCCATTTAGTAAAGGAACTCCTGCCATTGCAGCCGCCGCGACCATCGCAAGCGTTGCAGTGTATGGTAAGTATCGCCACATACCATTTAATTTACGCATATCGCGCGTGCCCGTTTCGTGATCAATAATACCAACGGCCATAAATAACGACGCTTTAAACGTTGCATGGTTAATTATATGAAAAATAGCAGCAACAGTCGCAAGCTCAGTATCAAGTCCGAGTAATAGCGTTATTAAACCCAAATGGCTTATTGTTGAATAGGCTAACAAGCCTTTTAAGTCGTGTTTGAATAATGCTATATAAGCACCAAACAACAACGTAGCTAAACCCGTTAACCCAACGAGCAAGAACCACGTATCGGTGCCAGCTAAAGCAGGATGAAAACGTGCTAACAAAAATATACCGGCTTTTACCATCGTCGCAGAGTGTAAATACGCGCTTACTGGCGTAGGCGCTGCCATTGCATGAGGAAGCCAAAAGTGAAATGGAAATTGTGCCGATTTAGTAAACGCACCCAGTAGCACCAATACCAATGCTACTTCGTATAAATCATGAGATTGAATTATTGCTTTACTCGCTAGAATAACATCTAGGTCGTAACTACCAACAATATCACCTAATAGCATCAATCCAGCAAGTAACGCTAAGCCGCCCGCGCCTGTTACAGCAAGCGCCATACGTGCGCCTTTTCGCGCTTCTGATTTATGCCACCAAAAACTAATTAATAAAAATGAGCTGATGCTCGTTAATTCCCAAAACAACCACAGTTGAATGACGTTGTTAGACATAACAATACCAAGCATTGCAGTCATAAATAGCATTAAGTAACTATATAACTTAGCCATTGAGTCATTAGCGCTTAGGTAGTAACGCGTGTAGAGGATAACGAGCAAGCCTATGCCTAAAATCATAAACATAAACAATAAACTGAGGCCGTCTAACCGCAGAGATAAATCGAGTCCTATTGACGGGATCCAAGCTAAAGAATAACGAATGGTTTCGCCCGCTAAAACGGCAGGTGCATGGTATAGAGTAATCCCCAAAGCCGTCAAAGGCGCAAGAGCCGTTAAACTAGTGCTTAAATTGCGAGATAACTTACCTGTGCATGCAGAAATAACACTGCCAATTAAGGATAACAAGGGTATCCAGAGCAAAGTCATAATGTAGGGCCTTTTATTATCATAAGTTTATCAGGGCATCTCTTTTTAATACTAAGTGATGCTTTTACTGCCTGTTTTTAAACGACATTAATGACTATAGTTATACTGAAAAACACTGATTTTGTCTATAAAAAGCGGTTCTATATGGGTGTTTTTTAAACAAGAACTAACAATTTATTAAGCCTAAAAAAACAATTAATTAATACTGATAATTGTTAATTTAATATGGCCTTATTTGCAAATGTAAGCGCGCCAGGGTGATGATGAAAGTTACCATTGGTCATATCTAAATGTTTCAACCAAAGTTGTCTATACTGCGCTGAGAGCCCTAACTGCTGATATTGCATAATAGACCAATTTTCACTAGGTTTATAAGCAATACCCCCTACCTGGCAACTCTTTGCTTTATGCCAACCTGTTGGCGGCGACTCACCATGAGAAATAAATAAATTAGGTGCAACAAAACCCGTTTTTGCACACAACCATGCTTGCTTAGTTTTAGGCAAAGCGTATTCATCTTCAAAACCGTTAAAATGCATCAGCTCATGCAAAAATATACTGTATTTTGCTTTTGAGTTTATTAGCATTGTTCCCTTCGTGACATTAGCCGTTCCATCTTTAGGCATCATCACTATAAAATCAAAATTGTTAGGAAGCTGGCTATTAAGTTTAGATAATTGCCAGTCACACTTTGCTATTTGACTAGTACTACTTTTGCACTCAAGCATACCTGCAACGTAAACTGGTTTTGAAAAGCAAAAAATATTTTCACGGGGCTCTGGTTGTTTATTATAAGCATTAATAAACTCTGTAAGTTTATATAAGCCACTACGATGATCGCTCATAGTCAGCACGTTAAACATACATTGCTTATTAGGCTTACTTATATTTTTTAAAGATGAAAAACCAAGATCGTGGATAAACGCGGTAGATATTTTACTCTGTGGTGTTTTTAACTGAAGTTTTAGATGATTTAGCACATCCCCTGCTGGTAATTTGTTTTTACTAGCGAGTAACTCTAAATCGCTCCAACGTGATTGCTCAAGTAACTTTGTTGCTAATATTTTACGCTCTGGGATTGTTAAGTCATTTATAGCTGAGAGCCAAAATTGTTTTGCAGTATCACTCTGACTGCTTTTAATAAGTTTAAGAGAATACATATATTGTGCTGAGGAAATTTTACTGCGAGCAAGTATAGCTAAAGAGGTCTTTGGTAACTGCTCTAGGTGATCAGAAAAATAAGCTGGTGAATTCCAATAACTTTGTAGAACATTGGCTTTTGTATTTAAAACATGCCAAAAGCCAATAGCGCCAAGGTGATTACTCGAGCCTGTAATTAACAAACAACATAGTAATACACCTATTAATTTAAAACGCTTAACTTGCGTCAACACCTTCCATCAACTCAAGTTCTAAACGCGCATATTTATATTCAATAAACTCGTGCACGTTAGTCGCAAGCGCAAGCCTAAAATAATCGGATGCTAAATAAAGCTCACCCGCTGCTTGATGCATTTTAGCTAGGTAAAAATAAGCTTCACATAAACGCTGCGCATATTCTTGCTCAGTTCTAACACCATCACTAATGCCTGATAAAAATGCATGTTCACTCATATCGCCCGTATAAAGAGAAATTAACTGATACGCCCATTGCGAATCATCAAGCGCAGTCGCATTTTGTTTAAGTGCATCAAGTGCGGTTACTTTATCCTCGTGTGCCTGGGCTAAATAAACCCATAAAACACGGTACGGATCGTTAGGAGAACGGGCTAAAAACTCGTTAAAGTCATTTTTAGCAAGGCCAGCTCTATCGCCGTAATACAGTGCAATTCCTCGATTTAAATAGGCGTATTCATGCTCTTCATCAAGTTCTAGAGCTGAATCGAAAAACTCATAGGCTTTTTCATACTGCTGCATAAGCGTATGTTGAATACCTAAAAAATTATACACTTCAGCTAAATCAGGCTTAAGTTTTACTGCGCGGTTAAAATCAATACGCGAAAGAGTGGTCATACCTAGACTATCAAAAAGTACACCACGGTCGTAATAAAGCTTAGCTTGTTGCTCTTCGCTTAAGTCAGCCCTATTCAATAACTCTGAGTAGCGTGCAATAGCAATTTCACTTCTAAAGTCAGAGGCTAAAGGTGCAGTAAATGGCACATTAACAATCGGGGTTGGTTCTGATTCTGTTGTAGTTTGGCAAGCGCTTAAAGACAAAATAGCAAAAGATGCCAAAGCTAAATGTTTGAGTATCATTAAAATCCTTAATACCAAGATATATCGCGATTAATATAAGACAGACCTTGTCCAATAAGGTTTCATTAAAGCATAAAAAAAGGGGCTAAACAGCCCCTTTTTTTATCATCTAGCTAATATAACTAGATTAATAAGTTAACAATTACGCGTCAGTTGGCGCGTCAGCTGCAGGTGCTGCTGATTCCATTGCTTCTTTAATACTTAGACGTACACGGCCTTGGCGATCTACTTCTAGTACTTTAACTTTAACTTCTTGACCTTCAGAAAGGTGATCAGCCACGTTATTAACGCGCTCAGTACTAATTTGAGAAATATGTACTAGACCATCTTTACCAGGAAGAATGTTTACAAACGCACCGAAATCAACAATACGTACAACTTTACCTTCGTAGATAGTACCTACTTCAAGTTCAGCTGTTAATTGCTCAATACGGCTAATTGCATTAGCTGCACTTTCGCCATCAGTAGCGGCAATTTTAATTGTACCGTCGTCACCGATTTCAATCGTTGTACCAGTTTCTTCAGTAAGCTGACGAATAGTTGCGCCACCTTTACCGATAACTTCAGCGATTTTCTTCTGTGGGATTTTCATTGTGTATATGCGAGGAGCAAACATTGATAGCTCTTCAGAAGGAGCAGAAATTGCTTCGTCCATCACTTCTAAGATATGTAAACGTGCAGCTTTTGCTTGTTTAAGCGCAATTTGCATGATTTCTTGAGTGATACCTTCGATTTTGATATCCATTTGAAGTGCAGTGATACCTGCAGCTGTACCAGCAACTTTAAAGTCCATGTCACCTAAGTGATCTTCATCACCTAAGATGTCAGAAAGAACAACGAATTTATCGTCTTCTTTAACTAGACCCATCGCAATACCGGCAACAGACGCTTTAATTGGTACACCGGCATTCATAAGTGCAAGTGAAGTACCACATACAGAAGCCATTGAAGATGAACCGTTTGATTCAGTGATTTCAGATACTACACGGATTGAATATGGGAATTCAGTCAATGTTGGCATTACAGCAGCAATACCACGCTTAGCAAGGTTACCATGGCCGATTTCACGACGCTTAGGAGAACCAACAAAACCAGTTTCACCTACACAGAATGGAGGGAAGTTGTAGTTAAGCATAAAGTGGTTTTTATGAGTACCAGTTAAATCGTCGATTAACTGTGAATCACGTTCTGTACCAAGTGTAGCTGTTACTAACGCTTGAGTTTCGCCACGAGTAAAGATAGCAGAACCGTGAGTACGCGGTAATACGCCAGTCATTACATCTAGTGCACGAATCATATCTGGTTCACGACCATCGATACGTTTTTCGCCAGAAGCGATACGGCCACGAACGATTTTCTTCTCAAGTGAACCGAAGATTTTACCAATTTCTTGCTTATCTAAAGACTCGCCTTCAGCAAGTTCAGCTGTTAACACTGCAACAACTTCATCTTTAGCTACGCCAAGTGCTTCTTTACGCGCTACTTTATCAGTGATTAAGTAAGCTGCGCCTACTTTATCAGCAGCAATTGCTGCAACTTTATCTTCTAGTGCAACGTTTTTAGCTGGTGCAGTCCAATCCCAAGTAGGCTTGCCTGCTTCTGCTTTAAATTCTTCGATTGCAGTGATGATCGCTTGAGATTGCTCATGACCATATACAACAGCGCCAAGCATTACGTCTTCTGCAAGTACGTTAGCTTCTGATTCAACCATAAGTACCGCTTTATCAGTACCGGCTACCACTAAATCAAGTTGGCTTTCTTCAAGCTCTTTTAATGTAGGGTTAAGTACGTATTCGCCGTTGATGTAACCAACGCGAGATGCACCAATTGGACCACTGAACGGGATACCAGAGATAGCAAGTGCTGCTGAAGTACCAATCATCGCAACCATATCAGGTTGGATTTCAGGGTTAACAGAAACAACAGTAGCAATAACTTGTACTTCGTTTACAAAACCGCTTGGGAAAAGTGGACGAATTGGACGGTCAATAAGACGTGCAATAAGTGTTTCGCCATCGTTAGGACGACCTTCACGCTTTAAGAAACCACCTGGGATACGACCAGCAGCATACATACGCTCTTGGTAGTTAACTGTTAGTGGAAAAAAGTCTTGGCCAGGTTGTGCTTCACGCTTACCAACAACAGTTACTAAAACTGAAGTGTCGCCAATGCTTGCAAGTACAGCGCCGTCTGCTTGACGAGCGATTGCACCAGTTTCTAGAGTCACTGTATGTTGACCTAGTTTGAATTCTTTAATAATTGCTTGCACTTAAAATATTCCTTAAATGTATTCTAATAAGTTGTCATCAAAGTACCAATTACAGTACATAATTGTATTCAGTTGGAAATCAATTAAGTACTACAATTGGCAATGATGTGAATAAGCGTAGATAAACCTTTTTACCTACGCGCATAGTATATACCAAAGCTGCTTCAAAATGCGAGTCTAGCTACTAGATTTAAGCTGGGCTAATGAGTGGGTAAATACAACGATGCTTGATAAGCTATGAAATAGGAGTTTTACAATATAATTCAATAGGTTTATATATTTGTTTTATTTTCAAACACAAATTTTAGGCACAAAAAAAGGAGCTAAAAAGCTCCTTTTTCTATAATCTAGTTCTTAGCGACGTAGGCCAAGTTCTTTGATTAACGCAGTATAACTAGTGATGTCTTTACCTTTAAGGTAATCAAGTAGTTTACGGCGAGTGCTTACTTTACGAAGCAGACCACGACGTGAGTGGAAGTCATGCTTGTGATCAGCAAAGTGACCTTGAAGCTTGTTGATGTCAAAAGTAAGTAATGCTACTTGTACTTCTGATGAACCTGTATCGCCTTCTGCACGTGCAAATTTAGCAATGATATCGATTTTTTCTTGATTGCTTAGTGACATAGTAACTCCAAAAATTAAATTTAAAAGGTGTCTTAGCCGATCACTAATTCAGCCAAAACGATTAAGCGGGCGTATTCTACCAACTGTAGGAATAACTACAAGCTAATTATCCCCAACTACAACTAATAAGCCACCGTTAGGCACATTAGTTGCTTATTCAGGCTTCACGTAATCGTCTTGCTGACTAGCAAGACCACGTTTAACCTTTAAATGACCGTTTGAGTTGCGCTCACCAGTACCAATAAATATATTATCCGCAACAACTTTAATTGCACCATCAGGTAAAGCGATTGATAATTCTACAGCTTGCCCGTGACTAAAAATTCCCCCTTGTTCTTTTGTAATTTCAACAACGGGTAAATCAGTTAAAGCAGTATCAATTGGTAGCAATAGCGAGTCTAAATAAGTTGAAGGCGCAAGCTCTTCTTCTTTCGCTTTAGCAAGCAACGTTTCAATCTCATCAAGCGAGACCATTTTATCTGCCGGATACTGACCAACAGCGGTTCTGTGGAGCATAATAACGTGTGCGCCACAGCCTAGATTTTCGCCTAAATCATCAACGATAGTACGAATGTAGGTCCCTTTAGATACATGGGCCGTCATTTGTAATACATTGCTTTGCTCATCAAATTCGTCAAACGATAAGCTAAACACGTTTATTTTTCTGCATTTACGAGGAACTTCAATACCTTCGCGCGCGTACTTATATAACGGTCTACCTTGGTACTTAAGAGCTGAGTACATTGACGGATATTGTTCAGACTCACCAACAAAAGCAGCTATTTCTTTTGTTAGCTGTTCACGCGTAACGTTCACATCTTTAGTGCTAACAATTTCGCCATCAGAATCTGATGTTGTTGTACGCTCACCCAGTTGTGCACGAACTATATAGGTTTTATCTGTATCGAGTAAAAACTGCGTAAACTTAGTCGCTTCACCAAAACAAATTGGCAGCATACCTGTAGCAAGTGGATCTAAAGCACCTGTGTGCCCAGCTTTTTGCGCAAAATAAACACTTTTTGCTTGCTGTAATGCTTTATTTGATGAAATGCCTTCAGGTTTGTTTAACAACAAAATACCGTCAACTGCACGGCCTTTACTGCGCTTTGCCATCTGTATCAGTGCCTTCTTCGCTATCTGTATCGTCTACGTGATCAGTACCTTCTTCGCTATCTGAAACATCAGCAGCATCAACACTTTCTACGTCTTCATCTACATGCTTTGCGTTATCTTCGCGGATAATAGAATCCACTAAGTTAGAAATACGCATACCTTCCATTAATGAGTTATCAACTACAAACTTTAACTCAGGCATTATACGTGCACGGATACGCTTACCAAGTAACGAGCGAATATAGCCCGTTGCTTCATTAAGTACTTTTGCGCTTTGCTTTGCTGCGTCTTCATCTTGTGTGTTAAACACAGTAATGAAAATTTTGGCATAAGATAAATCGCGCGATACTTCTACCGCTGACACTGTCACCATACCTAAGCGTGGATCTTTAATTTCGCGTTGTAAAATTACAGCAATCTCTTTTTGGATTTGCTGTGCAACACGATCAGTGCGAGAAAATTCTCTCATTATACTTGTCCTAAAATAATAACTTATTGAAATTAAATAATAAGTTAACTAAATAATGGATATGCAAATGGGGGCTAAGCCCCCATTTAAAATCTTAGCGTAGGGTGTGTAGAACGTCCGGCGTTAACCTGAGCGTTCAATACTCCCTAGTAACAATTATAGAGTACGTTGTACTTCAACTGTTTCGAATACTTCGATTTGGTCACCAACACGTACGTCATTGTAGTTCTTAACGCCGATACCACATTCCATGCCGTTACGAACATCAGCAACATCGTCTTTAAAGCGACGAAGTGACTCAAGTTCACCTTCATAGATAACAACGTTTTCACGTAGTACACGGATTGGAGCGCTACGTTTAATAACACCTTCAGTAACCATACAACCAGCGATTGCGCCAATTTTTGGAGACTTGAATACGTCACGAACTTGAGCAAGACCAATGATTTCTTGTTTAAACTCTGGCGCTAGCATACCTGACATTGCTTGTTTAACTTCGTCAATCAAGCTGTAGATTACGCTGTAGTAACGTAGGTCTAAGTTTTCAGTCTCGATAACTTTACGAGCTGAAGCATCAGCACGAACGTTAAAGCCAACTACAATTGCGTTAGACGCTGCAGCTAGTGTTGCATCAGTTTCGGTAATACCACCAACACCTGAACCAACAATCTTCACTTTCACTTCATCAGTAGAAAGTTTAGTTAGTGAATCAGAGATTGCTTCGATAGAACCTTGAACGTCTGCTTTAAGTACCACGTTAACTTCAGAAACATCGCCTTCAGTCATGTTAGTAAACATGTTTTCAAGCTTAGCTTTTTGCTGACGTGCTAGTTTAACATCGCGGAACTTACCTTGACGGTATAAAGCAACTTCACGCGCTTTACGCTCATCTTTAACTACAGTCGCTTCGTCGCCTGCAGCTGGAATACCAGAAAGACCTAAAATCTCAACTGGAATAGATGGACCAGCTGACTTAATGTCTTTACCGTTTTCATCGCGCATTGCACGAACACGGCCATACTCAAGACCACATAATACAATGTCACCTTGGTTAAGCGTACCAGATTGAACAAGTACTGATGCTACTGGACCACGGCCTTTATCAAGACGAGATTCAATAACAACACCAGCCGCCATACCTTCAGTAGGTGCAGAAAGCTCTAGAAGTTCAGATTGGTTCAATACTGCTTCAAGAAGGTCGTCAATACCTAAGCCAGTTTTAGCTGAGATATGAACGTACTGCGTATCGCCGCCCCATTCTTCTGGAATAACGTCTAGTACAGCAAGTTCGTTTTTAACACGATCTGGATCTGCGCCTTCTTTATCCATTTTGTTTACTGCGATGATTAAAGGAACGCCAGCTGCACGAGCATGCTGTACCGCTTCTTTAGTTTGTGGCATAACGCCATCATCTGCTGCAACTACTAGGATTACGATATCAGTCGCTTTAGCACCACGAGCACGCATTGAAGTAAATGCAGCATGTCCTGGTGTATCTAAGAAGGTGATCATGTGACCGTTTACATCAACATGGTATGCACCAATATGCTGTGTAATACCACCGGCTTCGCCAGAAGCAACCTTCGCAGAACGAATGTAATCAAGAGTTGATGTTTTACCATGGTCAACGTGACCCATTACAGTTACTACTGGAGCACGTGGCTCTGACTTACCATCTTCGTGGCGGTCATTAAGTACTGTTTGCTCTAATTCGTTTTCTTTAACAATGATAACCTTGTGACCCATTTCTTCTGCAACTAATTGTGCAGCTTCTTGGTCAATCACTTGGTTAATAGTAACCATGTCACCCATTTTCATCATTGTTTTAACAACTTCAGCGCCTTTAACGGCCATGCGTGATGCAAGCTCAGCTACTGTAATTGTTTCGCTAATACGCACTTCATTTTTAACATCAACAGTTGGTTTTTGGAAACCATGTTGTAATGATGCAGGTGCTTTTAACTTAGACTTGTTACGGCCTCTTGACGCTGCAAATTTATCTTTTGCTGGCGCTTTTTTCTTTTTCTTAGCACGGCGTGTACCTTGCTCATCACGAGCATCGGCAACATCTTCTGCTTCACGTGCATAAGTAGAAGTCGTAAGATGGTGATCCGCTGTTTCTTCGCGTTTCTTACGTTCTTCTTCTTCTTTCTTCCAGCGTGCCGAGTTTTCTTCAGCTAGCTTTCTTGCTTCTTCTGCTTGACGTTTCGCTTCTTCTTCAGCTTTCTTCAATGCGGCCTCTTCTGCTTCTTTTTGCAGACGCTCAGCTTCTATGCGATCTTTCTCAGACTTAGCACTTTGCTCTGGGGTCATCTGCTTTTGTTTCGCTTTACGCTCTGCATCAGCTTTGCGTTTAGCTTCTTCTTTGGCTTTACGGTCGGCTTCTTCTTTCGCTTTGCGTTCTGCCTCTTGTTTCGCTTTTAATTCTGCGGCTTCTTGGTCAGCTTTTTGCTGCTCTTCAAGACGCACTTTTTCTTCAGCAGCTAAGCGAGCTTGCTCTTGTTCTTGTTCCATTGCGCTTTTCTTCACGTAAGTACGTGTTTTGCGAACTTCAACTTGAACATCTTTTGCTTTACCAGTAGAGCCCGTAACACTTAAAGTGCTTTTGCTCTTACGTTGTAAAGTCATACGCGCTGGGCCATCTGAACCTGTACCGCCATGATGCTTGCTTAAATGATCAAGTAACGTTGCTTTTTCAGCTTCTGTTACGTTATCAGTTGCTTGCTTAGTGATACCTGCTTGTGAAAACTGCTGTAGCAATTTATCAACAGTCGTACCTATATCGCCGGCTAGTTTTTCAACATTTACTTCTGCCATAGTGTGTAATACCTCCGTTAATAAATTACTCGTCTGCAAACCAACAAATGTTTCGTGCAGCCATAATCAGTTCACCCGCTTTTTCAGATGAAAGTTCTGTGATATCAACTAATTCGTCAATACCTTGCTCTGCCAAGTCTTCAAGTGTAACAACACCCTTGCTTGCCATAACAAATGCTAAGTGACGCTCTAAACCTTCAAGCGCAAGTAAGTCTTCAGCTGGCTCTGCGCCATCTAAGCTTTCTTCCGTTTTAAGTGCTTTAGTTGTCAATGCATCTTTTGCGCGTGAGCGCAGTAAATCTACAGTCTCTTCATCAAGACCATCAATTTCTAAAAATTCAGACGCTGGTACATACGCCACTTCTTCAAGTGTCGAGAAACCTTCGTTGATAAGTAATGATGCAAACTCATCATCAATTTCTAAATTTTCAGTGAATAAGTTAAGTAACTTATCAGATTCAGCTTCATTTTTAGTACGCATGTCTTCAACAGTCATTACGTTTAGTTCCCAGCCAGTTAACTGACTTGCTAAACGAACGTTTTGACCATTACGACCAATTGCTTGCGCTAGGTTATCTGCTTCTACAGCGATATCCATTGAGTGAGTGTCTTCATCCATTACGATTGAAGCAACTTCTGCTGGCGCCATTGCATTG
This sequence comes from Pseudoalteromonas sp. NZS71, assembly GCF_015864715.1. NCBI lineage: Bacteria > Pseudomonadati > Pseudomonadota > Gammaproteobacteria > Alteromonadales > Pseudoalteromonadaceae > Pseudoalteromonas > Pseudoalteromonas sp. NZS71. The sequence goes on from NZ_JADYWS010000018.1 coordinate 109,605, forward strand.
ATAACAAATTGTGCCGGGTTGTCATCGTAAAGTACGATATCAACACGCTCACCGCCAAGTTCTGACGATACAGCCTGAACTCGTGCGCCACGCATACCAACACATGCACCAATTGGGTCAATGCGTTTGTCGTTAGATTTAACAGCAATTTTAGCGCGTGAACCTGGATCACGTGCTGCTGCACGTAATTCAATCATCTCTTCGCCAATTTCTGGCACCTCAATGCGGAATAATTCCATTAGCATTTCAGGTTTAGAGCGCGTTACAAATAATTGTGCACCGCGTGCTTCAGGCTTAACTTCATATAAAAGACCACGGATACGGTCACCCGGGCGGAAGTTTTCACGTGGTAACATGTCATCACGATAAATTACCGCTTCTGCGTTGTTACCTAAATCAAGTACGATTGCATCGCGAGTTGCTTTTTTAACAACACCCGTTACCAGCTCGCCTTCTTGATCTTTGTATGCTTCAACAACTAAAGCGCGCTCAGCTTCACGTACTTTTTGTACGATAACTTGCTTAGCCATTTGTGTTGTAATACGGTCAAATTTGATTGAGTCGATTTGCTCTTCAACATAATCACCCATTTGCAAATCAGGTTCTTCAACCTGTGCTGCTTCTAGAGTGATTTCGCTGTATGGGTTCTCTAAAGAACCATCTTCTAATACAGCGGCAATCTGCCAACGACGGAACGTATCGTAATCACCGGTTTTACGGTCAATTGCTACGCGTACTTCAATTTCGCCATCGTGTTTTTTCTTTGTAGCTGTCGCTAAAGCGAACTCTAGAGCTTCAAAAATCTTTTCTTTTGGAACCGCTTTCTCATTGGAAACGGCTTCAGCAACCAATAATATCTCTTTTGCCATGGGTAATGCCTCGCTTGCCCTATTCCTTCGCACTCGAATTTAAAACTTCGCGATTAAATTCGCACGTTCGATGTTACTAAGCATGATCAGATGCTCTGCACCATCGCTAGATAGTGTGATCATATCGCTGCTAACTGCTACTAAGTCGCCTTTAAAATTACGACGACCATCCTGTGGAAGTTTAGTACGCACGCGTACTTCCTCTCCTTGCGCCTGCTCGTAGTGATCTTGTTTGAATAATAGACGATCAACACCAGGAGACGATACTTCCAAATCATATTCATTTGTAATTGGGTCTTCGACGTCTAAAATCGCACTAATTTGGCGACTTGCATCCGCACAGTTATCAACTGAGATCCCATCCTCATGAGCAATATATACTCTTAAGGTAGAATGGCGACCCGCTTGCACAAATTCAAGACCATGCAATTCAAAGCCTAACATTTCTACCGCAGGCGTTAACATGGTTACTAAATCTTGTTCAAGTTTTGTCACGAAAATCCTCCATACAAACAAAAAAAGGGCTTATAGCCCTAAAATACTGAGTTTAAGTTTTAATTTGATGACAATTGCCACAAATCGCAAGGTGCAGATACAACAACGCCCCGAACCAAGCGGGGCGTCACACCAATAAAGCATAAAACTGTGTGGCCTAGGGCCAAGCTTGGTTGCGAGTCAGTAAACTGACCTAATTAAACTACATAGTCTAAAACGCAAAACGCGCATTACTTAGAATGCGCGATATAAATTAGTAAGGTAATACCTACTAGTAGAATTGGTTGCGGGAGCCGGATTTGAACCGACGACCTTCGGGTTATGAGCCCGACGAGCTACCAGACTGCTCCATCCC